>JBDKTF010000451.1:0-2782 GCA_039680295.1 Anaerolineaceae bacterium | reverse complement strand
TTCAGTTCGTGGCTGATGATGGATATGAAGGTGGATTTGAGCTCATCTGCCTGGCGGAAGCGGGTGATATCACGCACGGTGGCGATGACATTCCGCAAACTGCCGTCAGGAGAAAGCAAGGGGGCGTACGTGACGCCAATGGGTAGATTGGGCAGAGATGGTCGCTCCAGATCGCCTTCCACATACAGAGTGGCATTGGGTGAAAGCGGCCAACCACCGGCTTCCGCTTCGTCCAACGTCATTCCCTGCGGCGGTGAAGCCCAACGGATAATCGTATCGAGGGGTTGATTTTGAAGTTCTTCCACCGGGCGAGAAAGAATGCGGGCAAATGCAGGGTTGCATCTTTCGATGCGGTGATCGGTGGTGATGATGAGAATGCCGTCAGCGGCGGAATCAAGCAAAGCATCGAGACGTTGTTTTTCCGCTGAGATCTGGGAATAGAGGCGGGCATTCTGAACGGCAATGGCTGCCTGGTTGGCAAAGCTGTTCAGAACCATGCGGTCATTGGCGGAAAATACGTCTGGGAAACTGCGAAAGATGAAGATCACCCCCACAACCTGTTGGCGCGCCACCATGGGCAGCCCAACGCTATTGAACAATCCCAGGCTGGAATGATGCGTGAGTTCCTTCAGAATCCGATTGATTTCAGGGATCTCAACACTGGCGGGATCTTCATTTTTCTGAATGTTCGCGAGGACAGTTTCAAGATATCGCACAAAGGCAGGGGGTATGCCGCGTGATGCGTTTACGCGCCATCCCCCCTTTTCTTCGCGTAATGCCAGCAGCCCGGCTTGACCTGCGGTCATCTCGATGGAAACATCAAGAATTCGACCCAGAAGCTTGCCCAGGTCCAGCTCCTGGGTGAGGGCAAGCGTAATTTCGAGCAGGTAATCGCGTTGTCGCACGCGAAAGTCGGGCAGCATAAACACGTCAGTTCTCTTTCTCAGCCAGTGTTACGGCTTCTTCAAAAATCTTCAGACCCTCGTCCACTTCGGCGCGGCTGATGGAAAGAGGCGGAGAAATGCGGATGACACTTCTGCCACAACCCAGAGTGAGCAATCCACGTTCAAACGCCAGGTCCACCACACGGTCGCGCAAATCGTGGGCAGGGGCATGGGTTTCACGATCCGTCACGAAATCAACACCGATCATCAGGCCGATGCCGCGGACATCACCAATGCTGGGATGGCTGGTTTTTATATCTTCAAGGGCATCAAGCGTGTATTGCCCCACTTCGGCGGCATTCTGGAGGTATTGTTCTTTGATCAGCTCGATGGTGGCGAGGGACGCCGCGCAAGCGAGCGGGTTGCCGCCGTAAGTGTTCCCGTGAGATCCTTTGGGCCAATCCATGACCGATTGGCGCGCGATCATCGCACCCAAAGGCATGCCCGAGGCGATCCCCTTGGCGGATGTGACGATATCCGGTTCGATGCCGAAATTTTCGATGGACCACCATTTTCCGGTGCGTCCCATGCCTGCCTGCACTTCATCGGCAATGATCAAAATGCCGTAACGATCGCATAATTTACGCAGCGCAGGGAAGAATCCGGGGGGTGGTACGATGTAACCACCTTCACCCTGGATGGGCTCAACCAAAACCGCGGCAACATCATCGCCAGGGATAATGCGACCGATGATCTCTTCTTCGATGTAACGAATGACCGTCTCGCCGTAATCTTCACCCTTGCGTCTTTCCAGAATGGGGCGGTAGGGATCGGGATAGGGCGCATGGATAACGCCGTTCATTAACGGGAAAAATCCTTTGTGGTAGGTGGATTTGCTGGCAGTAAAGGTCACTGCGCCCATGGTGCGACCATGGAATCCGCCCAGAAAACCGATGAACTGGCTGCGTTTGGTATGATAACGCGCCAGTTTGATGGCAGCTTCGACGCTTTCAGTTCCTGAATTTGTGAGGAAGGATACGGCAGGCTCATCAAAGGGAGCAATCTCGTTGAGTTTTTCTGCCAGATTGACCCACAAGGGGTGGTAAAAATCGGAGGAAATGTGTATAAACTTTTCAGCCTGCTCTTGAATGGCTTTCACCACTTTGGGGTGGGCGTGTCCGGTGGAAACCACCGCAATACCGGCGGCAAAGTCGAGAAAACGGTTTCCGTCCACATCCCAGACTTCTGTTCCTTTGCCATGATCCATCGCGAAGGGGTATCCGCGTGGGTACGATGGCGAAACCACTACCGAATCGCGTTTAATCAGGCTACTGGCTTTCGGACCGGGCAAGTTCAGACGTTCCACAACTGACCTCCTTGAATGAGAAATTGGGTTGACGATGGTAGCGATGCAGACCAGATCTCTGGTCTGAACGGAAAATGACAATGCCATCCTGCAATGGATTCGTCCGAAAGAGAAGATTGGACAAAAAACCCTTTTCTCCTTACCGTGATAGCCGGATTGTCATCGAAGAAAAGGGTTTGCGGGATTCCTCTGCCAATAAACCCAAATATCATAACGAGCGGGCGAGGGCTAATGCACCCAACAAGCCTGCGTCGTCTCCCAAAGAAGCTGTGGTAAGAATAAGACCAGCCAGATAAGCTGGAGAAATCACATTATTTTCCAATGCCTTTTTTACCGGATCCATCAAGATGGCGCCAGAGCGGGAAACTCCTCCGCCCAGAATGATGATGGAAGGATTGAATGAGTGGCAAAAGCTGGCAAGAGCGATTCCCAGGTAAGTACCGGCGCGGGTAAAAGCCGCCAGGGACAGCGGGTCGCCTTTAACCGCCGCAGCGCTGATCTCACGCGCGGTTGGTCGGGGCTGAAGGGACAG
>JBDKTF010000309.1:0-5533 GCA_039680295.1 Anaerolineaceae bacterium | reverse complement strand
TGGATGATTCCTATTTGCGTCAGCGGGCTGTAGATGTGATGGACATCTGCCAGCAGGTGCTGTTTGAACTCTCAGGACGTCCGATCGGCGAGGTGAAACTGCAATTTGATCATCCAGTTGTTTTGTTCGCGCGCGATCTGACACCTACAGAAACCTCGCAGATGGCGATGGATCAGGTTCTGGCTGTGCTGACTGCGCAGGGCAGCACCACGTCGCATGCGGCGATTCTGGCGCGTGCCATGGGGATCCCGGCGGTGTTTGGATTGGAAGATCAACTGGCGGATCAGTCGGATGGAACCCTGGTGGCAGTGGATGGATTCAACGGCGATGTGGTCGTTCAACCTGATGAAGCGCAGCTGGCTGCCTATGCTGAAAGACGCCAGACATGGTTGGCGCAACGCGAGAAATTACGCGCCAGCAGTGATGCGCCAGCCCGTATGCTCGATGGGCATAAGGTGGAAGTGGCGGCAAATATCGGGGGGGTGAAGGACGCCGAAACTGCCGTGAGTAATGGCGCAGATGGGGTTGGCTTGCTGCGTACCGAGTTCCTTTTCCTGACTCGACAAACCCCACCCAACGAAGAGGAACAGACTGAAACATTAACCGCAATTGTGCAGGCGATGAAACAGCGTCCGATCATCGTTCGCACACTGGATGTGGGCGGCGACAAACCGCTTCCGTACATTCAGATGCCTTCTGAAGAGAATCCATTTTTGGGAGTGCGCGCGATTCGATTGATGCGTCAGCACCCTGACCTGTTCCAGACGCAGTTGCGGGCGATCCTGCGTGCCGGTATCCATGGTCCACTGCGCATTATGATCCCGATGGTAGCCAATCTATCGGATGTGGACTTTGCACGGCAGCAGTTGGAGCGAGCGCATCAGACGCTGAGCGAGGCAGATGTGCCCCATGCCTGGCAGGTTCAATTGGGCATTATGGTGGAGATTCCGTCGGCAGCTTTGTTAAGCCGTGAGTTGGCTGAACAGGTGGATTTTTTCAGCATCGGAACCAACGATCTGACCCAATACACCCTGGCGGCGGAGCGAGGTAATCCGGCTCTGGCGGAGATGACGGATGCCATGCATCCTGCGGTTTTGCGTTTGATCAGTCGTGTGGTCGAAAATGCGCATGCCTGCCAGAAATGGGTGGGGGTCTGCGGTGAACTGGCGGGTGATGTTGTTGCGGCTCCAGTGCTGGCTGGGCTGGGCGTGGATGAACTGAGCATGAACCCGGGGGATATTCCGCGCGTGAAACAATTCCTGCGCAGCATCGATTTCAGCGCAGCTCAAGACCTGGCAGCGAAGGTGCTGAATACCAACAGTGCATCCGCGGCTCGCCAGATGGCGAGCGAATTTGTCAATAATGTTAGAGCGCATTCACCTGCATGAAAATTAAGTTGGAAACCATCCGGGTACAGGATTGCCCGGAGAGGAGATCGAAATGTGATCCACTGCCTGATTGAATGGGCAGTGGATTTTTTATATGTCAGGTGAGGCAAGTTCTCTCTATGACGAAAGTCACCTCCAAAATTATGAAGGCTCATGCTTGACAGGGGATTGGGAGTCCGCTAAACTCAAATCATCAAGTTGTTAGACGACTAACAACAATCTCGTTTCCCCGAACGTTTTATCAGGATGGTATGCATGTCTCCTCGTCAGCGTTTACACCATGCGCAGGAAATCGAAGCGGTACTGCAAAGCCGGCTGCGGGTCTACAGCGAATTGGACGGGAGGCTGCCTTCCGAGACAGAGCTGGCGGAAGAATTTCATGTCAGCCGGGTGACCGTGCGTGAAGCGCTGGCTTCGTTGGAACGCCGTGGTCTGGTGCTGCGTAAACATGGGGTGGGCACGTTTGTCAATTCCAGCGGCGTCAATATTCGCACGCGGCTGGATGAATCCATTGAATTTGGACAATTGATCCAGGCAGCGAATTACGAACCCGAGTTGGGCTTTTTGGACTGCCGGGTGGAACCGGCTGATGCGCAGATCGCTTCTCATCTGCAGATGAATGCCGGTGACCTGGTATTGAATATTCGCAAGGTATTCAAAGCCAATGATATGCCCGTTATCTCTTGCCTGAATGCGGTTCCGCTCGCGCTGGTGAATCACGGTGCATCGGCGGATCTCGCCCAGCAGGTGGATGCGAAATTATCCATTTACACCGTGCTGGACCGCTGGTTCGATCAACAAATCGCTTTCCAAATTTCAGATGTATCAGCCTGTGTGGCAGGGGATGAGAACAGCAATCGGTTGAACTGCTCATCCACCACAGCGCTGCTCCACCTGGAAGACGTTGGCTTCAATGATGGCGAACAACCGGTGTTTTACGCGGATATCTATTACATTCCCGGGCTGATTCAGTTCCAATTGGTACGAAAACCAATCTATACCGTAGAAGAACCGACTGCCAAGTCGTGATATTCCAATCCCGAGAGAATCCAGAACCTCGGGAACCTGATTTATTTCTATATGGGAGGGTGAAATGACGGATGTTAATCCAGTATTTCAAAAGTATCAACAAGAATTAACAGCGGCAATCGAAGAAGCGGACGTTGACCGTGGCGTTGAGATTGCCAAAAAAGCCTTGAGCGCAGGGCTTTCTCCGCTGGACATGCTGCAGGAAGTGATTCGACCGGTGATGAAAGAGTTTGGTGATGCCTTTGCGCGCCTGGATATTTTCCTGCCTGAGTTGATGAGCGCCAGCTCTGTGGTGAAAGCCATGCAAGCTCAGGTATTGGAACCCGCCATTCGCCAGTCGGGTGCCGCCAGCATCAATCAGGGAACCGTGGTCATCGGAACTTGCCAGGGCGATATTCATGATATCGGTAAAAACATGGTGGCTCTGATGCTCCAGGTGAATGGTTTCAAGGTGGTTGATTTGGGAAACAACGTCACTCCCCAGGCATTTTTAGAGACAGCCCGCCGTGAAGAAGCCGATATCATCGCCATGTCTTCCCTGCTTACCCCTTCTCTTCCTTACATGAAGGATTTGGTGAAACGGCTGGAAGGGTTGGGCGAACGCGAGCGGTTCATGGTGATCGCAGGCGGTGCAGCTCTGTCACCGGAATACGCGAGCATGGCTGGATTTGATGCCTATGGTGATGATGCGGTTGTGGCAGTAAAAATCTGTCAGGACTTAATGGCAAAACGGAAGGAATCACGCAAATGAGAACCTATACACGTTTATTGGATGTTCTGGACCGCTCCGAATCGGGACCGATGCTCGATGAATCTGAATGGGATATGACGCTGGTTCCCAAAACGGTTGCCCGCCTGTTGAAAGACTACGATATTAAAATGAAGCCGGTGAGCGAAGCTGTTGTGCTGCAGGATGATGCTCTGGCAGACCGCCTGTTCGCTGCCGGTATGCAGTTGGCGGAGGAGCTGGGCGTTTACTGCTCGAGCACCAACCGCCGCATCACCTTCAGCCGCGATGAAATTCAGCGAGCCCTGGAAGTTGCCCCCACCGAAGTGACACTGGGCGATGGCAATGACAAGCACACTGAACGGAAGCGCAAGGTGGAAGACACCCTGTTCCCCACCATCAAGGGCGGCGGCGTGGGTACGCCTCTGCCTGAAGATTTGTATCTGCCAATTACCCAATCCTACGCGCAGGAACCCTTGATCGATGCGGTGATCAACTGCACGCTGGAAAGCATCTATGGGCGTGAGATCCGCAGTCGTTCGCCGTGGGAAATGCTGGCTTGCTGGCACGAAATCGAGCTCTCGAAATCTGCTGCCAAACGCGCCGGACGCCCCGGGATTCCGCTGGGTGTGCTTGAAAACGCAGTCTCTGAACTGGGTGAGCTTTCTGCCAATTCATACGGCGGCGCCAGCCTGAACGACTGGCACCACATCGCCATGATTTCTGAGTTCAAAACCGATTACATGGCTTTGGCGAAATTGACCCATTTGATCCGCAACGGTTCTATCATCCATTCCTTCTATAACACCATTTACGGCGGTTCCTGCGGTGGGCGTGACGGCATGGCTCTGGCGATTACCGGCGGCTGCATTCTGCTGCAAATGGTCTATATGACCAACACACATTCCGTATCCCCGGCACATCCTTTCTATGGGAACAACACCACGCCCGAAATTTTGCAAGCCTTTGGGTTGGCGCAGCAGGCGCTGGCACGCAACACCCGGCTGTTAACCGATGTGGTCATTACCCCTGTTTCGGGACCTGGTACCAAAGAACTGCTGTACGAGACCGCGGCAGAATCAATCACCGCGACTGTTTCAGGCGCTTGCGGTTTGATCGGTCCTCGCTCAGGCGCAGGCGTGAATAATGGACATGTCTCTGGTTTGGAAGCTCGTTTCAACGCCGAAGTGGCACATGCAGCTTCAGGCATGTCGCGCAAAGATGGTGATGAACTGGTGCGCAAATTGATCGCGCTCTACAAACCCGTTCTCGATCAGCGCCCCAAAGGTTTACCCTTCAACGAGGTGTACGATGTGACCACGGTTAAACCTTTGCCGCATTGGTTGGAGATGTACGAACAGGTCCGAACCGAACTGCGCGGCATGGGCTTGCCGCTGCGCTGATCCATTCTGATGCAGGTTGTTCAATTCTAGAAATGTGCTCTCCCCGGGGCTGTCTGGTTCACCCAGACAGCCCCGAAGCGGGGTGTATATTGAAGCTATATTCATGAACTGATCAAAATCAATCATCGTCAAGATGAAACAAGTAATCTCAATATTACATTCATCTATGACATTTTCTTACGACCCCTAATTGACAACGATTTTTCGACGGGTTATATTAAATACGTCAGACGATTGTCATCTGATTTTGATTTTTGCCCCAACACACATACGCAGTACAAAATCATAGCTCTCCAATTTTGTTTACAAGTACAAGTAGAGGAGAATTCCAATGACCAAAGAAGGTATGACTGGAAAGGAATTGTTATTCAAGGCTTTGCGCCATGAACCAGTTCCGGCTGTTCCGTGGGTACCCTATGCTGGCGTACATGCTGGCAAGCTCAAGGGTTATTCAGGTGAAGAGATTCTGAAAGATGGCAACAAGCTTCTGGAATCACTGCTGGCGGTGAATGAGGTCTATGATCCAGATGGTCAACCGGTTGTATTTGATCTTCAGATCGAAGCGGAAATCATGGGCTGCGAATTGATCTGGACGGGCAATGGTCCGCCCCTGATTGGCTCGCATCCTCTGGCTGGGACGATGGATATCCCCACGCATCTGCCGAAGAAGGATGAAGGGCGTCTGCCCATGATTCTGGATACGATGCGGAAGTTGAAAGCTGCTGTGGGCGACAAAACCGCACTCTATGGTCTGGTTACGGGTCCGATGACTCTGGCATCCCACCTGCGCGGCACAGAAATCTTCATGGATATGATGCGCCGCCCCGATCACTTCAAGAAGATTGTGGCGCTGGTGACTGATATTGCCAAAGTGATGGTGGATTATTATATCGAAGCGGGGATGGACGTTATCGCAATCGTCGACCCATTGGTTTCACAAATTTCTCCCAAGCAGTTTGCGGGAACCATGAGCGAACCCTATACTA
>JBDKTF010000084.1:0-3644 GCA_039680295.1 Anaerolineaceae bacterium | reverse complement strand
CAGGAACTGGCGGCTGTCATCACCCGCTACTGGGACATGAACGGCGGCACCGATCTGGCGCGTTTCGCCCGGCTTACCTCCACCGGTGTGCAGTACATGCTCTACGCCACCCCGGTTACGGGCGATCTGGTGCTGGCGCTGGCGTTTGATGCCTCCACGCCCTTCAGCCGCATCCGCCTGCAGGCAGCCGACCTGGCGCACGCGCTGACCGTTCCGCCGCCCGAACCCGCCTCCGAAGCACCGCGTCCCAGACCGACGGAAAAAACGTCCGAACCAGAAGAGGAGCCCGAAGAAGTGGAGCCAATTGATATTTCTTCGCTTCCGCCCCTCTTCGAAGATGTTCCCCCGCCCAACCCTGAGCCGGTAACGTCCGATTGGGTACATGAGACCCAACCGGAACAGGCGCAGCCTGCGCCGGCGGAAGCGTCCACTCGCGTGGAGGTTGCCATCCCGGCAAAACAGCCCTCAACCGCAGCCGAAGCGGAGGAGCCACCCACCTTCATTCGTGAAGAAGGCGCGCCACCCGAGCTGGAACCGGTTGCGCCCGGATTGTACGATTTGAACTATGCCTGCGTGCTGCTGCCGCGCTTTTCACACCACTATCTCACCGGCGAGCTCGCCGCCAAACTGGCAGGCTGGACGCCCGATATCTGTCTGGGCTTTGGCTGGCGGCTGGAAGGTCTTTCCATCCGCCCCGATTATATGCAGTGGATCGTGCGCGTTCTCCCCGCCACCGCTCCCGGCGTGATGATCCGGCAGATGCGCCAGGCGCTTTCGCAGCGCATCTTCGAGACCTTCCCCCACCTCCAGTACGAAAATCTTTTGGGCGATTTCTGGGCGCCCGGTTATCTGGTGGTGGGCGGCACCCAGATGGCGACCGGTCAGATGGTGCGTGACTTTATCACCCAGACCCGTCAACGGCAGGGCATGCGCTGACCTGCCTTTTCCCCTCGATGACCCGTGCCGAAAGACCTTCTAAGCCGCAGCGCAGCCAGGATTCTTTCCGGGAAAAAGGCTGCCCTTCCCTTTTGTCTGCCCGGATCGAATCAACCAGTTAACAAAAATGGATCAGACTTATGCCTCCAACGCTTTATCTCATTGATGGTCATGCCCTTGCCTACCGCACCTATTTTGCCCTCAGCGGACCTGCGGGCGGCAACGCGGATCGCTGGCTGACCAAAGCCGGTGAACCGACCGCTGGTGTCTATGGTTTCGCCAGCGTACTGCTGCGCCTGCTCGACCAGGAAACGCCCGATTATCTCGCCGTGGCGTTCGACACCGGCAAAACCTTCCGCGACCAGCTCTTCAAGGAATACAAGGGCACCCGCGCCAAAATGCCCGATGACCTGCGCGCGCAGATCGAGCGCATCCGCCAGTTGGTGGATTCCTTTAATATCCCCCGGCTGGAGGTGGAAGGCTTCGAGGCGGATGACGTGCTGGGCAGCGTAGCACGACAGGCGTCTGCGCTGGGATTGGGCGTTAAAATCATCACCGGCGACCGCGACCTGCTGCAGCTCGTGGACGAGCGCATCGTGGTCAGCCTGGCAGGCAGCAAACTCTCCGAATCCCGCGACTTCACGCCCGAGGACGTCAAAGCCTATCTGGGCGTGCGCCCAGAACAGGTGGTGGACTACAAAGCGCTGGTGGGCGACACATCCGATAACATCCCCGGCGTGCCCGGCGTGGGCGAAAAGACCGCCCTCTCTCTGCTCGAAACCTATCCCACTCTGGATGAGATTTACGCCCATCTCGCAGAGCTTCCCAACCGGGTGCGCACCAAACTCGAAACCGGGCGCGACCTGGCGGAACTCAGCCGCAAGCTCGCCACCATCGTCACCGACGTCAAAGTCTCGCTCGATCTGGATCAGGCGCGCACCAGTGTTTTTGAGCCTGCAGCAGTCGAATCCATGTTCCGCGAGCTGGAATTTCGCTCGCTCATGGACCGCCTCCATGCGGTCGAAAAGAAGCTCCAGCCGCACGAAGCCCCACAGCAGCTTTCGCTGATGGGTGAAGAGATCACCCGCGTGGGTATCCCCGCCCCGGCGGCGCTCACCGTGCACATCGTGAACACCCCTGAAGCGCTGTCTGAGCTTTCCGACGCGTTGAAAGCCACATCCATCATCGCCTTCGACACTGAATCCACCTCCATCGACCCTCTGCGCGCCGACCTGGTAGGGATTTCGCTCGCCGTTCACACCGGTGAAGCCTATTACATTCCCGTTGGACATCACCGCCAGCCGCAGGGTCAGTTGACCATCGAAGCCATCGCTTCTGATAAACCCGAAGAAGCCCAGCTTCCCCTGCAAACCGTGCTGGACGCGCTGCGCGGTCCATTCACGGATCCCAAGATCGGCAAGGTGGGGCACAATCTCAAATACGACGCGCTCATGCTTTCCTGTTACGGGCTGACGCCCACTCCCCTCACCTTTGACACCATGCTCGCCGAATGGCTGGTGGACCCCGCCTCGCGCAACCTGGGATTGAAAAACCTCGCCTGGGTGCGTCTGGGTAGAGAAATGACCCACATCGAAGCGTTGATCGGCAAGGGGAAAAACCAGCGCAGCATGGCGGATGTCGACATCGCCGAAGTCGCGCCCTACGCCGCCGCCGACGCAGAGACCGTGCTGGCGTTGATGCCCACCATGCAAAAGGAATTGACCAGTCATCACGCCGACCGTCTGTTGCAGGAACTGGAAATGCCCCTGGTCTCGATTCTGGCATCCATGGAGGAACACGGTATCGCGTTGGACGTGCCTTTCTTCCGCAAATTCGGTAACGAGCTGCGCCAGCGCATGGGCGAGCTGGAAAATCAGATTTACGAGCTGGCGGGTGGAGCGTTCAACATCAATTCCACCCAGCAGCTTTCGGCGGTGCTGTTTGAACGCCTGCGTCTGGAGCCGCCCGACCGCCGCAAGCGCACCGCCAGCGGGCACTTTTCCACATCTGCCGACGTGTTGGACGAACTGCGCGGCAAGCACCCTGTGGTGGATGCCGTGCTGGAATACCGCGAGCTTGCCAAGCTCAAATCCACCTACGTGGACGCGCTTCCCGAACAGATCAATCCCCGCGACGGGCGCGTGCACACCTCCTACAATCAGACCGGTTCCGTCACCGGACGGCTCGCATCGCAGGACCCCAACCTGCAGAACATTCCCACCCGCACAGACCTGGGCAGACAGGTGCGCCAGGGCTTCGTGGCAGATCCCGGCAATGTGCTTCTGTCGGTGGATTATTCGCAAATCGAGCTGCGCATCGTCGCGCACATGGCAGGCGATGAAGCCATGCTCGCCGCCTTCCGCGCCGGGCAGGACATTCACGCTACCACCGCCGCCGCCATTTACGGCGTTTCCCTCGACCAGGTCACCCGTGAACAGCGCCGTCACGCCAAAGCCATCAACTTTGGGCTCATCTACGGCATGTCTTCCTTTGGATTGAGCCGCTCCACCGATCTCACCCTGGGCGAGGCGGAGAATTTCGTCAAAGCCTATTTTGAGCGTTTCCCCGGTGTCAAGAGCTATCTGGACGGGATGCGCCGCCAGGCGGCGACGCAGGGTTACGTCGAAACGCTGCTCGGACGCCGCCGCTACTTCCCCGGGCTCTAGGATCAGATGTACGCCGCGCTGCGCAATCGCGAAGAACGCGAA
>JBDKTF010000442.1:0-13307 GCA_039680295.1 Anaerolineaceae bacterium | reverse complement strand
CCACAGATAGTTACCGAACTCTTCGAACTGGTTGAAGATCATCAGGTCCTGACCGCTCTTACGCAGTTCCCAGCACTTGTCGAAGATTTCTTTCACGTTGGATTCACTGCCGGGGGTCTTGATGGTTTCGCCAGCGATCTTTTCCAGCCACTCGAAGCGTTCTTTGCTCATGCCTTCGGGCAGAATGGCGATGGATTGGCAGGCGAGCAGGGCAGAGTCATAGGCGCCGCCGCGGCAGTCGTTGCCGGTGGAAGGCCATACGGCTTTTTGGGTGGTGGGGTCGAACTGACCGGTCACGAGGCGGGGGACCAGGCAGCTGAACGCCGCACCCACTTTGTGCGCGCCAGTGGGGAACCAGCGACCTTCCAGAGCAATGATGCGTGCTTTGGTGCCGGTCAGGCTGGAGGGAAGTTCGATGAAGTTAACGCCGCCATATTTGCCACCTTTGGCAACAGGCTGGTTGTGCCAGTTGATGCGGAACAGGTTTACAGGATTGACATCCCACAAACCCACGTCAGACAGCTTTTCCTTGATCTTGGCAGGAATCAGATCAGGGTTCATCATCTGAGCATATGTTGGAACGATAATGTTGCGTTCGCGTGCGCGTTTTACTGCATGCTCAAGCCGGTCCGGGTAAACTTTTAAATCGATCTTAGCCATCTTAACCTCTTAATCTCCTATTAAAATATGGTGGATAAATTAGATATTTTCAACTTGATTCGGCGCTTCACTGACAATGTACAGCGGGCGCCCTTTCGCCTCGTCGTAAATACGTCCGACGTATTCACCCAGAATACCCAGGGAGATCAACTGCACACCTCCCAGGAACAAAACGGCGATTAACGTGGTCGCCTGTCCAAAGAAAGCCTGCGATCCGGTAATGCGCATGATGATCACAACCGGTATCGCAACGATGCTGATTCCCGCTGACACAAACCCCACGTAGGTCGCCATCTGCAGCGGAAAATACGAAAAGCTGGTGATTGCATTCAATGCCAGGCGCAGCATTTTCTTCAATGGATACTTCGTTTCGCCTGCAAACCTGGCTGCCCGATTGTATGAAACACCAATCTGCTTGAATCCCACCCAAGACGCCATCCCCCGCAAGAAGCGGTGGCGTTCTCGCATGGTATTCATGACATTCACGACGACCCGGTCGATCAATCGGAAATCGCCCGTGTCCAGCGGTATCTTCACATCGGTGATGCGGTAGATCAAACGGTAGAACATCGAAGCGGTAAATTTCTTGAACCAGGTTTCGCCTTCCCGCTCCGCCCGACCCGCATAAACCACCTGATACCCTTCTCGCCATTTGGCGATCAGATCCAGAATCACTTCGGGGGGGTCCTGCAGATCTGCATCGATCACCACCACCGCATCGCCGCGGGAGTAATCCAACCCGGCGGTGACAGCGATCTGGTGCCCAAAATTGCGGGCAAAGATGACCGGGCGAACCCGGTCATCCTGTTCTGCGAGCGAGCGGATCAGGTCCGTAGACCCGTCACGAGATCCATCATCCACCAGAATCAATTCCCAGGGTTCCTGGGTTGAATCCATCACGTCGCGTACCCGGCGATAAAGCTCCTCCAGGCAGGCGGATTCGTTATAAATGGGTGCAATGATGGAAAAAACTGGTTTCATATACCCTCGTTGTTGTTGGTTTGATTAGGCAGCCAGCAGCTTTTTGAGTGCTTTCATGTTCGCTTCAATCACCGGCGCAGCCTGAACTGCCATCATCGCCGCGCGCACATCCTTCAAGCCGCTGCCCGTGTTGATTACCAGCACCGGATCGTCTGGTGTGATGATGCCCTCACGAACGGCTTTCTGCAAACCAGCGTATGCCGTCGCACCAGCAGGTTCCACAAAGATGCCCGACTTCCCAACTTCGCCAATGGCTGCAATGATGTCTTCATCCGGCACGGTGATGTAAGCGCCGCCGGTTTCGCGGGCTGCACGGACTGCGCGGACGCCGTCGCGCGGCAGGTCCACCGAAATGCTGTCGGCAATCGTGGTCGCCTGAACGGGGATGATCTCCTCGGTTCCGGCTTTGAAGGCATTCGCAATCGCAGCGGATTTATCCGACTGGATGCCGAACAATCGGGGCATCTGTTCCAGCCAGCCCAACGCCTGCAGGTCTTTGAGACCCTTGTGAATACCAGAGATGATGTTGCCATCACCCACCGAGACAAATACGTTCAGCGGTTTGTTGGTCTTGCCCATGGGCAAAATCACCTGTTCCCAGATCTCCAAACCACCGGTCTTTTTACCTTCTGCTGTGAAGGGGTTGTAGCCCGTGTTGCGGCAGTACCAACCGAATTCATTGGCGGCTTCGATGGTCAGATCAAAAGCCGCGTCGTAATTATCATCCACCAGAATGACCTGCGCGCCAAAAACGAGCAGTTGGGCGATCTTTGCCTGGGGAGCGGTCTTGGGCGCAAAAATGACTGCCCGCTGACCTACCGCCGCCGACATGCATGCCAGGGCAGCGCCCGCGTTACCGGTCGAAGCGGTAACCACCACTTCCGCCTTGATTTCGCGCGTGCGCGCCACCACCACAGAGCTTGCGCGGTCCTTGAAAGAAGCCGAGGGATTGCGCCCTTCGTCTTTGATCCACAACTGCTTCAGACCCAGATTCTTCGCCAGCAGTGGGGGCTGCGATACAGGCGTCCAACCAGCCAGACGCAGGGGCGTGCCGTAACCGCCCGGATCATTGACCGGGAGGATGGGCAAATAGCGCCACAGTGAAGGTTCGGGGTTGCTCGTGATGTCTTTGATCGAGACATTCTTTCGAATGCCTTCATAATCGTACACCACATTCAGGTTCCCGCCGTCTGCCGGGCAGACATAGGTGACCTCATTCAGACCGTATTGCTTACCGCATAAAGAACATTGATAACCAAGTACTTTTTCCATATCTCCTGCCATTCACCTGATAAGGATCAATAAAAGGATCAGATTCCGCGTTGACCTCGTACGTATGGGATGTTCAACGCAGCCGGTGCACCAAGACGTTTACGATTGGCTTCCTGCGAGCCGATCACCAGAACGATGATTGTAAATGCATAGGGCAGCATCTGCAGGAAGAAGCCCAGGTATGGATTGTAATAGAACGGGTTCGCCAGACCGAGCAAAGTGGTCGGACCCTGGATATCAAGGATCAGGCGGCGCAGCGCGCCGAAGATGTACGAACCCATCATGCCGCGCCACGGATCCCACTGCGCAAAGATGATCAAACCAATGGCAATCCAGCCCTGCCCGGCGGTGGTCAGTTCGCTGAACCAACCGGGAGAAATTGCCAGGCTGATGGTACCGCCCGCGAGACCCGCAAACAAGCCGCCAACAAATGTGTAGAGATAGCGCAAGCCGTACACGTTAATGCCGAGTGCATCCGCCGCCGCCGGATACTCACCCACGGCTCGCAGGTGCATCCCCGGGCGGGTCTTGTAAATATAATACGCTGCCAGAGGGGTGATGATATATCCCAGGTAAACCATGATGGACTGGTTCGTGAAGAAGATCTGTCCAAGGAACGGGATCTTTGTGAGCACCGGAATGGTCAAAACCGGCATCAGTGCGATCACGCCCGCTTTGCTCAACCCTTCGCCCAGAACCAGGCTTAATCCTGTACCCAGAAAACCAAGCGCCAGACCGCTCACCACCTGATCCGCCTGCAGGGTGATGCAGATAAAGGCATGGACCAGAGAAAGCAAACCGCCAGCCAGCATGCCCATCAACATTCCCAGCCAGACATTCCCGGTTCTTACCGTAGTCGCCATGGCTGCGACTGCCCCCATTAACATCATCCCTTCCAAACCCAGGTTCTGAACACCAGCGCGTTCATTGATAATTCCGCCCAGGGTGGCAAACAGCAGCACCGTACCCGAAGCGACACCTGCCTGTAATACGATTATGATATCCATATTATTCCTCCTCGCCCTGGCGCACAATGCGCACACGATAGCGCAGCAGGAAATCGCTCGCGATCAAACAAACCAGAATAACGCCCTGGATCAGCTTGGGAATACCCGAAGGCTGAATTTCACGTCCCGCCAGGATCAATCCGCCGAACAGAATGGAAACAATCAACACCACAAACGGATTGAGTTTTGCCAGCCAGGCAATGATGATGCCGGTAAAACCGTATCCCGGAGAGATGGAACCCTGAAGACGGTGCACCACACCCGTGATTTCCGACATCCCTGCCAGCCCTGCCAACGCACCCGAAAGCATCATCACCAGCACACTGTTGCGCTTGATCGGAATGCCCGCATACTGGGCGGCGCGTGGATTGTCGCCGATCAGTCGAATTTCGTAACCCCATTTGCTCCGATACAGGATGATCCAGATAACCACCGCCGCAATGACCGCGAATAACACCCCCAGATGGGTGGTCATGCCGCGGAAAAATGGAATTTCTTTTGCCATATCCGCAAGGCGGGGCAGCCAGGCGTTTTTGGGGAACATTTTCGACATCTGGAAACCGCCTTCAGACCACACGGCGAAAATGAAGAAGTTGTTCCACGCCACAGCGATATAGTTCATCATCAAGGTCGAGATGACTTCGTTGACATTGAATCTGGCTTTAAGCCAGCCGGGGACGAATCCCCACAATGCGCCACCGACCATGCCCGCCAACGCGGTTACCAGAATGAACAGCCAGCGCGGTGTATCCGATGGCAATACCGGGATCAAGACAATTGCACTGGCGGCAAATGCGCCAATAAAGAACTGCCCTTCAGCCCCAATATTCCAGATGCGCATGCGGAACGCCAACGAACAAGCCAGACCAACCAGCATCAATGGAATGGCTTTGACCATCGTATCCGAGAACACACCCCAACTACCAAACGCGGATTTCCCAATGCTGGCATAAGATTTCCAGGGATCACTCCCCACCAGTGCCAACACCAGCGCACCGATCAACAGCGCAACAACTACGGCAAGCAGAGATACCACTACCGGAAGCCATTTCGGGGTTTCAGTCAGGCGGGGCTCCACCTTCACGGTAAAGGGAAATTTCCGGCGCTGAGAAGACGAAGGAAGAGAAGTCATTTCAGACATTGGTACCATGCTCCTTCTCAATAGCTTCCAGTGGAGTACCCGTCATCATCAGACCTATTTTTTCGACGTTTCCGTCACACACTTCGCCCATAATCTTGCCTTCATAGATGACGTAAATACGATCACTCAGCGAAAGCAGTTCATCCAGTTCTTCAGAGATCAACAGAACGGCTGCGCCTGCTTCACGCTGCGCCAGAAGCAATCGCTGAACACCTTCGATTGCTCCCACATCCAGACCGCGTGTGGGTTGTACCGCGACCATGAATGACGGGTTGGCTGAAATTTCTCGCGCCAGGATGACACGTTGAAGATTACCACCCGAAAGCAGACGCACCGGGGTGTTAAGCGTGGGGGCAATAATGTCGTATATTTCTTTTAATTCCCCGGCGAATTTTTCGGCGGTGTGCATGTTCAGGAACCAACCATTGCCGATCGGGCGTTGGTTGTATTTTTTCATGATCAAATTGTCGGTAATGCTCAGGTTGGGTGCGGTGCCCACATGGTTGCGATCTTCAGGAATATGCGACACATTATGCTGAATGCACGCACGCGCATCCTTGTTGGTCACATCGTCGCATTGAATGCACACGGAACCTTTCGTGCATTTGCGCATTCCCGTCAGCGCTTCAGCCAGCTCGCGTTGACCGTTTCCGGCGACGCCAGCCAGACCCACAATCTCTCCCGCCCGTACATTGAAAGAGACGCCCTGCAGTGCGGGCAGACCCTTATCGTTCAGTGCATAGAGATCTTTTACATCCGCAACCACATCGCCAGGTTCCTGGGGTTTCCGTTCCAGATCAAAAATCACCTCACGTCCCACCATCAGGCATGCCAATTCCCGCACGGTCGAGCCTTTGGTTGGAACGTTTGCCGCCGTTGCCTTGCCGCGGCGAAGAACGGTTACCTCATCCGCAATCGTCATGACTTCATTCAATTTATGGCTGATGAAGATAATGGACTTGCCCTGATCAATCATCTTGCGCATGATGGCAAACAAGTCGTCAATTTCAGAAGGCGCCAGAACCGCCGTGGGTTCATCCATGATCAATACTTCTGCCCCACGGTAAAGCATCTTCAATAATTCTACGCGCTGCTGCTCACCAACCGATAATTGCCAGATTTTTGCGGTCGGATCAACTTCCAGACCAAAACGCTTGCCGAATTCCGAAATAATGCGGTCATATTCTTTCAATTGCAAGCGGAATCGCGGCGTGTCTAAGCCCAGAAGAATATTTTCGGTTACGGTTTGAGTCGGAACCAACATGAAATGCTGGTGAACCATACCAATACCCGCAGCAATTGCCTGCCTTGGGTTGGAAAAAGACACCGGCTTGTCATTAACATATATCGTTCCAGCTTCAGGCTTATACAAACCTGCCAGAACGTTCATCAAAGTCGATTTTCCAGCGCCATTCTCGCCCAAGAGCGCATGGATCTCCCCTTTTTTTAACGCAAAATCAACGTGATCGTTCGCCAAGACACCCGGGAATCGTTTGACAATTCCCTTCATATTGACCACATTGACAACCTCTTTATTGCTGTTCACTGGGTCCATGGTACCTCTACGACTGAACGTATTCTGCCCGGTACTACCAACCGGTAACCAACAGAACGCGATATACGACCGATATTGGATAAGAAGGGGTCAGGTTGGTTTGAAAACCTGACCCCTGTAAATTATTACATCACAGCTTATTCGGGCAGTTCTGCGGTAACGCCCTCAGCCCACCAGTGCATGCAGTACTTGCATGCGATCGTGCCACCGGGGAACTGATCCAGGTCTGCCTGTTCCAATTTCTCACCCTCAGGAACAACCACGTTACCCTGGTTATCCTTGATGGGACCAGAGAAGACGTCGAAGCGGTTCATTTCGCCCGAGAGGAATTTGGCAAGCGTATCCTTCACCAGTTGAATATCAGCAGCGGGTAATTCAGCAACGCCAGCGGTCATGGTTTCGCCTTCCATGAAACCATACAGACCCAAGCCACCGCTGTCTGCATCGAAGTATTCAGAGCCAACCTGATAGGTCTTGTCCATCACGCCCTGAACGATGGCGGCGTATACCTTGCCCCAGTTCCAATAAATGGATGTGAGGCAGCGTTCGGCTTTGCAGGATCCAGACCAGTCATAGGTGATGCCCCATTTGCCCTTTTCAGTGGCGACATCAGCAGGAGCGGGGGTATCCGCACCGGTGAAGACCACCTGCGCGCCGGCGTCGAACAGAGAAGCAGCAGCCTGCTTTTCCACCACCGGGTCATGCCAGGTGTTGATCCAGCGAACGTCCATGGTGCATTCGGGGCAGGTCTTGCGCATACCCAGAGCAAATGCATTCCCAAGGCGCAGTTCTTCGGGGATCGGGAAGGTGGCGATATAGCCCAATTTGGGATTTCCGTCCATCTTCGCGCGGGAGCCGGCGAGCATGCCCGCCAGGTACTTCATGTCTTCCATGGCGCCCATGACGTTACCGAAGTTCGTGCCGTTGGTTTTGTAACCGCTGACATGAATGTAGGTGATGTCAGGATATTCGGATGCCACGGTTTCCATCGCGTCCATATAACCGAAGGACGTACCGAAGATCATATTGAAACCTTTGCGGGACAGGCTGCGGAAAACCTGTTCGGCATCGGTGCCTTCAGCAACATTTTCGATGTACGCCACATGCACGCCCGGGACATTATCCTGAACGTAGGTCAGACCGTCATAATGAGCCTGAGACCAACCGCCATCGTCATGGGGTCCAATGAGGACGAAGGCAACATTAAATTTGCCTTCTTCGATATCAGGAATCTGATAGGTTCCTGCCTGAGCCTCAGTGGCTGCGGGCGCTTCGGTCGCAGCAGGGGCTTCGGTCGCAGCAGGTGCTTCGGTGGCTGCGGGCGCTTCCGGCGTGGGGGTCGCTGCAGATTGGCAGGCGGTCAAAACCATCACTGCTACCAGCAACAGGGCAACACTTCGCCACATTGCATTCTTTTTCATATCTTACTCCTCCGATATAGCTTGTTGATTGATATAAAAGACACGGTAAACAGGGGAAAAGAAATCAGGAACCTTGGATGTGTTGTCACCTCCTTTCACTGTCTCGGAAATAAACCGTTCAGTTGACGTTCCTTGCCAATGGTCGTAGACCATTCGCGGCTGCTTTCAGGCAATTCCAGAAAGCAGCCAAATTTCGTTCCCTTATTTTACATCAAACACCAAAACTCAGTATGCTAATTCATTCAATTTTAAAGGTGCAAATCGGTTAAGGTTTAATGACACCAATAAAGTCACTGTTATCGCAGGATTAATATTTCGGAACAAAAAAATATTCATTAAGTGACCGGCAGCCATGTACAAAAATGTCCACCAATAAGAAATCCTCCACTTGCACACACCTACCGGTCACCCTCACCGTACCAATAAACGTCATCTACCAATAAAATACCAATAAATTTCCTCAAGAAGCTCGCTTCCCAATCCAACGACCGGGAAGCGAGTTCGATCAGAATAGATTACCGCACGATCCAGGTACCGGTCTCACCAGCCAACGCGCGGCTGATGTTCGCAGGATCGGTGATCAGTGCCTGCTTGCCACCCGCTTCGAGGAAGCGGATGATGGCAGCAATCTTGGGACCCATGGAGCCCTTGGCGAAGTGACCTTCAGCCTGGTACGCCTTGGCTTCCGCCAGGGTCATTTTGTCCAGCCATTTCTGGTCGGGCTTGTTGAAGTTCAACGCTACTTTTTCCACTGCGGTGGTGATGAGGAAGAGGTCAGCATTGATCAGGGTCGCCAGCACGGAAGAACCGAAGTCCTTGTCGATGACGGCTTCCACGCCAATCAAATCGCCATTTTCCTTCTCGATCACAGGAATACCGCCGCCGCCAACGCCCACAACGGTGAAGCCAGCTTCAACCAGTTTGCGGATGGCAGGAGCCTCAACGATGCGCTGAGGAATGGGAGACGGTACCACACGGCGCCAACCACGACCGGCGTCTTCCACCACCGTCCAACCTTCTTTGGCAGCATGTTCCTTCGCGACGTCTTCGGTCATGAAGGAGCCAATCGGTTTGCTGGGGTTCTTGAACGCGGGGTCATTGCGGTCGACGATGGTCTGGGTCACGATTGCAGCGGCTTTTTTGTCCATCTTGCGGGCGCGGAATTCATTGTAGAGCGCCTGCTCGAACATGTAGCCGATGGAACCCTGGCTGTCTGCACCGCAGTAATCCAGCGCCACGGGGTGAAGTTCGTTCATGGAGAGCTCAGAGCGGCGGAGAATGAAACCCACCTGAGGACCATTACCGTGGGTAACAACCACGTCCCAACCCTGAGCAATCATATCCACGATATGATGCATCGATTCAGCGCCAGCTTCATACTGGTCGGCAATCGTCTGATGCTTCTTGTCTTTAATCAGCGAATTGCCGCCAACTGCTACGACTGCTACGCCTTTCTTTTCCATTGAGTAATACCTCCAAATCCTACTGTTAAGAATTATCCCATCGTCAAAGCCATCACGGCTTCCTGGGCGTGCATGCGGTTTTCAGCTTCATCGTACACGACAGAGTGAGGTCCATCCATCACGCCGTCAGTGACTTCGATGTTGCGATCCGCAGGCAACGGGTGCATATAGATGGCATCCGGTTTCGCCAGAGACATGCGGCGTTCGTCGGTGATCCAGCTTTCGTACTTCTTGATGATCTTGGCGCCTTCTTCGGCATCCGGGGTTTGAACCATCGCGCCCCAGGATTTCGCGTACACGATGTCCGCGTCCTTGAAGCCTTCGTCCATATCTTCCACAACCTCGAACTTGGTGCCGAATTTCTTTGCCTGTTCTTCAGCCATTTCCATGATTTCGGGCATGAGTTTGAACTCAGGCGGGCGGCAGAGGGTCACATCCATGCCAAAGCGGGGCATCTGGAGGACGAGGGATTGAGGAACAGACATGGGCTTCTGGTAAGAAGCGGCATATGCCCAGGAGACAACCATCTTCTTCTTGCGCAGGTCTTTGCCTTTTTTCTCGATGATGGTCATCAGGTCGGCGAGGCACTGGAAAGGATGGTAGATGTCGCACTGCATGTTCAGAATCGGCACGCGGGAAGCCTTGGCAACAGCGTTCAGATAACCATTGCCAATACCCCAATCGACGTGGCGAATGGCGATGCCGTCAAAATAGCGACCGAAGATTTCACCGATCTCTTTGGGGGTGTCGCCGTGGGAGATCTGAGTGGTGCGGGATTCAATGAATGCCGCGTGACCGCCCAGGTGAGCCATACCGGCTTCGAAGGAACCGCGGGTGCGGGTGCTGCTGAAGAAGAACAGCATTGCCAACACTTTATCGCGCAGATAGGGGGTCAGTTCATTCAAAGCGCGCTTGCGCTTGAGGTCAAAAGCCACTTCCAAAACGGTTTCGACTTCCTCTTTCGAGAAATCGAGGTCACCAATCAAATCACGACCGTGAAGAAAAGTTTGCATGATATTCCTCTTTTTGGTTTTCTCAATTGCGCCGGGGAGGAAAAGCCATCCCCGCCCGGCGCAATTTACTCAAAAAAACTTACTCCATCCGACCCAAAACCAGCGCGAGCAGAGCCATGCGCATCACAACGCCGTTGAAGGCTTCCTGCCAGTAGCGAGACCAGCGGGTGATGTCCACATCCGGAGGAATTTCGTCCATGCGAGGCAGAGAGTGCAGCAAAATGGCGTCTGACTTCGCCTTGGTGGCGAGCAGTTCACGGGTGATCTTGTAGTTCGCGGGGGTCATACCGTGTTCGCCGGCTTCCTGGCGTGACTTGGTGTAGTCAGGCTGGACAACGGGTTCCACGAGGATGACATCAGCGTCGGCGATGCACTGCTCAACGGATTCAGCTTCCTTGTAGTTCAGGTTGTATTGCTTCAGTTCTTCCTTGAACTCGGGCAGCAGGTCTTTGTCGGGCGGTGCAACGTAGGTGATGGGGCAGTCGAACTGGGTCAACGCGTACGAAAGGGAGTGCATGGTGCGCATGCGCATATCGCCCACTGCAACCCATTTCAAACCATCGATGCGACCCTTTTCCTGCAGCACGGTGTACAGGTCGGTCAGGATCTGGGTGGGGTGTTCGCCCCAGCCGTCACCACCATTGATGATCGGCACGGAAGACCACTTGGCGGCTTCCATGGGGGCGCCCTGCTGGAAGTGGCGCATCACAATCACGTCACCGTAGTATTCCAGCATCTTGACGGTGTCTTTAATGCTTTCCTGGTACCAGTCGCCAGCGCGGGTCATTTTGGCATCAGAGAAACCGGTCACGTGACCGCCCAGGCGGTGCATGGCGGCTTCGTGAGCCAGACGGGTGCGGGTGGAGGGCTGATAGAAAGCCGTCACCATGGTTTTGTCTGCCAGCAGATTCGAATTGCGGCGATCGCGGGCAATGGGTTCCAATTCTTTCGCAACCTGGAACACGCGGAAGAATTCTTCGCGTTCGAAATCTTTCAGTGACAGAATATCACGACCAGCAAAACTACGCATCTTAAACCTCCTCTAGGTTCATTAAAAAAGATTTTGATAATCTGGTTTGTCGTTTAGAATGTCAGTTTTACGTCTTTTAGTCTCATTCCATATCGATAAAGGCGTCTACCTCCTTTCCTGCTCAACGGACATCCAGGGCGCAGATTGGGAATTTCCAATACTGCGGACCACATGGAAGCGGAAGTACCCTGGCAGGAAATAACTGAGAGAATAGTCGATCATGCGTCCATCTGCCGTGTACAGATATGCGATGAAGAGCAGCAACACATCACCGCGCTGAATCTCCAAAGCCCGTGCAGACTCGGGATATGCTGCCACTGCGCGAATCTCTGTCCGCGAATTCGCCAGTTTCAAATCCTCGCGCTTCAGCAGCAAATCCAACACCGAACCTTTAAACTCGCTGCCCAGGTCTTCGTCCTTCAAAATATCTTCCGGAACCACATCAACCAGATAGGCTACCGGCCGATTTTCTGCACGAATGACGCGCTTGACCTGTACAACGGGAACGCCAACCTCAATGCCCAGCGCAGTTGCCTGTTTTTCATCTGCGCTGATCCTTGCCACCTGCAGGTCGCCCATCGATACATCCAGATGGATTTTCTGAGACATGGTTTCAATGCTTTCCAATACTTCCAAACCGGTCTCAATCACCTGCGTGTGACCAACAACAAACGTACCAATCCCCTGGCGGCGCCGAATAAGCCCCTGCCCTTCAAAAGAGCGCATTGCCTCACGTAACGTGGCGCGAGAGACACCTAATTTCTGCGCCAGTTCGGGTTCAGATGGCAGCCGTTCCCCAGCCGGGGTGGAGGCAATCAGCAGCGCCAGGCTGCTCTGCAAACGTTGGAAGGGATGAGGACTATCGGTCATATTTACTCGATCACTGGAATGAATTTGAATTTCTCGACATCAACCAGCCCCAGATCCGAAATACGCAATGAGGGAATCACGACGAGCGCCAGAAGTGAGAGCTGCATGTTGGGATTATTCAATGTGCAACCACAGGTACGAAAACCATTCAGAACGGTAGCTGCTTTCTTCGCAACCACTTCAGCATGTTCTGCCGCCATCAAACCGGCAATCGGCAGGTCCACCCGACCAATCACCTCTCCGCGGCTCACCACCGCCTGCCCACCGCCGCACGCTGCCAGTTCATTCGCAGCGGCTGCCATATCGTCGTCATCTGTGCCGACCACGATCATCTGGTGACTGTCGTGAGCCACAGTCGTCGCCACGGCGCAGGGAACATTGAAGCCAAAACCCTGAACCAGCCCCATTTGCACCCGCCCACTGCCAGTGTGCCGGTCGATGAGAGCCAGTTTGGCAATGTCGCGCTTCATATCCGCATGGATATCGCCGCCGTTGGGGGTCATTTTTGCACGGATATGCCGGGTTGGCGCCTGGTTTTCAATGATCCCGATCACATTCGCTTTCACTTCCGAATCTTTCACGGAGTGGATGCGGAAATCACTGGCGCTCAATTTTCGCGGCAACTGCATGGAGTGCGTCGCCCATTCAGGGAAGGAATACGCAGGCAGATCCACCAATAATTTGCCATTCTCAGCGATCAATTTTCCCTGGCAGAATACCTGCTCCACCTTCAACGAAATCAGATCAGATACCAATAAAATATCGGCGCAGCGTCCGGGGGCAATCAGCCCCATATCCTCGCTCACCCCAAAATATTCTGCCGTATTAATGGTTGCCATTTGCAGGGCGGTGATAGGTTTCAACCCCTGACTGATGGCGAAACGCACCACCCGG
>JBDKTF010000354.1:0-3264 GCA_039680295.1 Anaerolineaceae bacterium | reverse complement strand
GCTGCCCTGCATATTATGCGCGACGAACCTGAACGTGTCACGCGGCTGGATGCAATCGCAAAGAAGATGCGCGATGGTTTTCATCAACTTGGTTTCGACACCGGCGCATCCATAACCCCCGTGATCCCGATTATCATCGGAGACGACGAACTGACCTTCCTCACCTGGAAGAAACTTTTCGATAAAGGCGTGTTTGTCAATCCCGTCATCTCACCAGCAACCCCAGCGGGGCGTCAACTCTTGCGTACCAGCTACATGGCGACACATACCGATGAACAACTTGACAAGGTTCTGAGTATTTTTGAAGATGTTGGGAAAGAAATGCATTTGATTTGATTTGATCCCCAACGAGCAGACAACAAAAAGAGGTCGTTTTTACGGCCTCTTTTTGGTTGATATTTATTCTCTTAAAGGGTCAATCATTTGCGAAGAATAAGATGCCGATGGTATTGGGTCCGCAATGGCTTGCAATCACACACCCCGCATAAGTAATGCAAATCTCCTGAATATCTGCCATTTTCTTCAATTCCTCAGCCAGATATACCGCATCGGCATCACAGCCGGTATGGGTGATGAAAACACGTTGAAGGTCTATTTGGGGTAAACGCTTCTTAAAATCCTCCAGCATTGAATCGAGTGATTTTTTTCGCGAACCACGAATTTTTTCCTTCACGCCCATCGTTCCATCCGGTTTTACATAAATCACGGGGCGTATTTTCAGCAAACTACCGACCACGTTTTCCATGGCAGAACATCGCCCTCCCATATAAAGGTAATCGAGGGTATCAATAACAAATGATGTCCGCACCCGAGGAACCCAGGTTTTAAGTTCTTCTTGAATTGCCTGCGCAGATAATCCCTTATCGCGGAGTTCAGCCGCTTTGACAGCCAACAATCCAATTCCGGTCGAAAGATTGAGAGAATCGACAACAAAAGCTTTGTGATCTGGTTGAAGAGCTTCATTGGCGAGAATTGCATTGGGTACGCTGGATGAAAATTTTGATGAAATTCCAACGTACAGAGATTCTTCGGCAGTTTGAAAAACTTCAGTAAATTCTGGAATCGTGGCGGCAGCCGTTTTGGGAAGTTCGCCGCATTTTTCCACCAATGAGAATAACAGATTACGATCGATATCAACGCCATCCTGATAGGATTGTCCACTGATATGCACCCACAACGGAACAACTTTGATTCCAAAGCGTTGAACGAGCTCTTCGCTCAAATCCGCTGTGCTATCGGTTACGATGTTGACCATTCGAACTCCTTATGGCAATAAAAATAGATGAATGAATATGAATTTGAGCCAATTATAACGAGATTCGAAAAGCAAACAGCCCCAACATTCAGATGATTTTCATTCTCTATTATTTATCGGGTATGGTTTCATCAGGTTGTGCATCTATTTTGATTTCGCCGAAGAATTGATTTACACCTTCCTTAAGGCGTTCCTCATCCGGTTTTTTCTTCTGCCAGAGGTTTTTAAATCGATCCAAAGCATCCTGCGTCAGGTGACGGGTCAGTTCATTGAGACGTTCATTGGAGATCCTTTCTCCATTTTCAAACCAGACGCGCGCCGCATAACCCATCACATATGTTGTAGAAGAAGCGATCGCGGCTGAAAGCACCCATCCGGGAATTCCGCCAAACTTGCTCAATTCCTGAAACAAGCTGCGCGCAAGAAATCCCAATCCAAATGTTGCAATCAATTCACGAGCACGCACCAGAGTAATGCGATAGTGGTAGATCCGCGCAATCCCCAACACCATGGTTGATTGGGTCACAATCAAAGGCGCGAAGTCGATGATTGGAAGGGGTGTCAATGCAATCGCCGCCGAAAGCGATGCGCTACTCGCCATCAGCCTTTGCGAAAGAACACGACGATACCCGGGAAGCGCCTGTCCAATCGCCGCAGTGATGGAAGGTTGAATGGCGATCAGCGCCAGCAGAACTTTATCGAGGTTTTTTCCTGTTTGCGCTGAAATACCGATCACCTGCGATTCAGCCAGATGAAGATTCGCAGCCGCTTTTTTCAGCAGTTCGGGTGATTCACGACGAACCAGGTCAATTTTATTCACCACAACCACAAATGGTTTACCCATGTCATTCAAATCATTAAATAAATCCAACTCGGATTTTTTAATTCCCTGAATGGCATCGAACATGATAATCAATACATCGGCTTGCGAGGCTGCATTCAACGCAAGCCGATGTTCTGTTTCGCCAACTTCTCCAACTGCATCTGCCCCGGGAGTATCGACGACCGTAAACACGCCCGCATCTGCGGTCTGATTGGCACGGGTTGTTCCAGGAATGGGACTGACCAACGCACGATCAGACTTCGATACAACCATCTGATTATACAGAGTGGATTTTCCGACATTGGCAGGACCGACAATGGCGATTTTGCTTTTGGTCCCAAAGGCAAGCTTGAAATTGGTTGCCGCTGAACGAAGAAGCTGGCGAATCCCCTGGTCAACGGGAATCTCATCCATTATTTTTGCCAGACGAGATTGATCTTCAGGCGGCATCGATTTCCAATTTCGTTCTACAAATTCCTGTGTTTCCGGTGGTAGTGAACGTTTAATTTCATCGAATTCAGACATTATTTACTCCGATCGCATCAAGTACAGCAGGTAGATTCACTACCGCATCGAAAGAATTGTTTGAATAGAACTACGGCAAAAAACCTGACGAAAGGAACGTGTCTCACCAACCATTGCTGAAAATGATTTATATACTGCCGCCGCATCTCCTCTTAGGGGTCGTTCGGGGATCGCCAGGTGTACATATCCATCGGGTAACCAATCCACCTTAATGTTACCTGATAGCGCCAACCAGCGCAAACCCATTTCAACGGTGGCAGTTCGGTGCCCGGTTGCAGATGCGAGGCGAGTGATCAGGACTTTTCCTTCGAAATGACGAATTGCATATTTTGCCAATCCAACCAGACGAGTAAGCAGCGATTTCGGTGTATCCAGCCCTGCATCACTGCAAAAGATCGCGATTGTTGCTGGTTCAGCAGCCTTTAGAATCGACTGCCAGATTGACCAGCTGGCAGGTACCGTCCATAGTGCTAGTAAACTGGTAGAGGAAAGCTGGTCGCGACCCAATGCCGTGATCCCTTCGGGTGTGCAGCCTTCTGACCAGATCTCCAGATCTGGATGCTCGGATACCAACTGACTCAATTGTACAAACGGCAGAGACGTCGCCCGATAATCCAGAACATCTGGCATTCTGGATAGCTCAAGAGGAAGACATTTTCCA
>JBDKTF010000408.1:0-3370 GCA_039680295.1 Anaerolineaceae bacterium | reverse complement strand
GGCGCTGATCCGCCAAATACTGAAATGTTCAATCTTCACCTGCCTGAGCATCGGGCGTGTCCCACGTCCGGTGTTCGTTAATGCGTATTTTTTCCAACACTGCCGCTTCCAGGTCGATCTCGGTCACACTGGCAAGCTGAAGCAAATAAAGCATCACATCCGCCAGTTCGTACGACAGGGCTTTCCGGTCGGTTGTTTCTTCGCGCCACTGGAAATGTTCCAGCACTTCAGCCGCTTCGAGGCAAAGCGAAATTGCCAGGTTGCGCGGCGTTTGCTGCCGCAGACTGGTCGTTTCGTACCAGCCTTTGCTGCGCACCATATCGTCCATCGCCTGGGTTAATTCCTGGATATCCATTGTGATCCGCCGCGGCTGATCAAAAAATCAACCAATCCATCCTGTCAGAAGTCTGTATTCGATCATCGCTGCCCGCCTCTCAAACCAGCGCGCGCACGACGCGTTTATTATACCCGGTTTGATCATCCCGATGGAATCTTTATCCGAACGCGCAGGAAGTTCGAGGAGAATTTCTGCTTTCAAATTGATTTCCGCCGCTGCATATTCCCGATCGAACTTTCAGCGGCATACGCGCTCAATGCCGTTGATTCTGCCCCGCCTTTCACACCCGTTGCTACGAATTAACAAAAAAGCGGGGAGGTTTTACCCTCCCCGCCGCGATCGGTCGATACGATCGAAGGAGATTACTCTTCCTTCTTATCAGCGATTTCTTTCTGGCGGGCGGCAACGATGTCTGCTGCCACGTGCGCAGGAACAACCTCATAATGCGAGAAGTCCATGGCGAATGAACCACGACCACCCGTGATGGAGCGCAGGTCGGTGGTGTAGTGCAGCATTTCAGCCAGCGGAACCGAAACAGAAACAACCGAGTGTCCTTTTTCGGTTTCCATACCCTGAATGCGCGCCCGGCGGGTGTTCATATCGCCCATGATGTCGCCCATGTAAGCTTCAGGAACGGTCACTTTCACGTCCATGATCGGCTCAAAGAGCACAGGGTTGGCGTCTTTCACTGCCAGCTTGAAGGCTTCGCGACCGGCGATTTCAAACGCGATCGGTTTGGAGTCTACGGGGTGTTCCTTGCCGTCGAACACAGAGACCTTCACGCCGCGCACCTGATACCCGGCAATCACGCCTTCCTTCATCACGGCGCGAATACCCTTTTCAATCGGCGCCATGTAAGAATTGGAAATTGCGCCGCCAAACACATCATTGACGAACTCGAATTCGCCTTCTTCCAACGGCTCCACGCGCAGGTGAACTTCACCGAACTGTCCAGACCCACCGGTTTGCTTCTTGTGGCGGTACATTGCCTGGGCTTTCTTGGTGATCGTCTCCTGATACGGAACGCGCAATTCCGCGAGCGTCAATCCCACCTGGAGCTTGGATTCTGCGCGCCGAATGGCGACATCGATATGCTGGTCGCCCATCCCCTGCACCACGGTCTGATTGGTCTCAGGATCCATCTTCCAGGTCAGGGTCATGTCTTCTTCGCACAGACGGGTCAGCGCCGGGCTGATCTTGGTGGAGTCAGCCTGCGTCTTGGGCAGAACTGCCACGCGGTAGAGCGCATTCGGATATTGAGGAATGGGCAGGATGAGCGGATGCGCCTTGTCGCACAGGGTGTTGGTGGTCGAAGTCTCGCTCAGCTTCGCAACCGTGCCGATATCACCGGCGTGGATCACCTTGAGCGGAATCACTTCCTTACCGCGCATGGAATGCAGGGTGCCAAAACGCTCTTCGATACCCTTGGTTTGGTTCCAAACACGCGTATCGGATGCCAGCGTGCCCGAGTAAACACGGAAATAAGTCTGCTTGCCCACGAAGGGATCGGCAGTCGTCTTCCAGACATAAACCGCCAGCGGACCGCCATCCGATGCCTTCAGTTGTTCTTCCGTGCGGTCTTTGCCAGTCGCCGTGAAGGGCGGCAAATCTGCCGGGGAGGGCATCAGTTTGACGATCGCATCCAGAAGCGGCGCCAGACCAATCTCTGCGCCGTACGCGCCTGCCAGAACCGGGATATAGCTGCGAGCGCGTATCACGCTGCACAGACCGCGCATGATTTCTTCATTGGAGAGTTCGCCCGATTCGAGGTATTTCTCCAATAATTCGTCTTCGCCTTCTGCGGCGGCTTCGGTCAACGCCAGGCGGGCTTCTTCAGCAGCGTCTTTCAAGTCGGCGGGGATTTCCGCCACGGTTTTGCCATCGCCTTTGTACGCCTTCATCGAGATCAGATCGATCACGCCCTGGAAGGCTGCTTTTTCACCCCAGGGAAGCTGAATCGGGATCAAACGGGTCTCTGAATAGTCCTGAACGGATTGAAGCGCCTTGTGGAAATTGGCGTTATCACGTTCCATTTTATTGATCACAAGGAAAGAAGGCAGGTGGAAAGTGTCTGTGTACTTCAAAGCAATTTCAGTACCCACTTCCAACCCCGAAACCGAGTCTACCAGGATCACTGCGCCATCTGCAACGCGCAGGGCTGAAATCACCTCGCCTACAAAATCGGTGTATCCGGGGGTGTCCAGAACATTGATCTTCGTGTTCTGATATTCCACCGGCACGATGGCGGTTGAAAGTGAAATTTTACGTCGAATTTCTTCGTCTTCAAAATCAGAAACCGTCGTACCATCCTCGATTTTACCCAGACGGGTGGTCGCCCCAGTAAAGTGCAAAAGCGCTTCACACAACATTGTCTTGCCGGCACTGCTGTGTGAGACAAGGGCAATGTTTCGAATCGACTCAGTCGCATATTCTTTCATGAATCAGACCCTTCTTTACATACAGGTTTTGGCATACGGACCTTATTTTAAGGGATGAAAGCAATCTTGTCAAACCTGTGTTATCATCTTTCTATGGGTATAAAGCTCCTATATCGATTTGCGCCAATAGGAATGGGGCTGATTCTGTTGACCGGATGCGTTCGACCCATTTCATCCACGGCGATGCCGCAAAACACCCCTCCAACCGCCTCGATTGCGACATCGACGGCATCGCCCCTCCCCGCCGAGTCCTCACCTATCCCCTCAGAATCTCCTTCACAGCGCGTGGAAACAATCCAACCGCTCATCGCGGTCGGATCCAGCGAACTGCCGCTGGCGACCGGCAACACCTGGGTATACACGGCGGAGGTATATAACGGGGAAGAACGCGCCGTATTTATGGTGACCGATACCGTGGTGGAAATGGTTGCGCAGGGGACGCGCACGGCTGCCCGTTTGGAGCGCACCGTTCAACCCACCGGCGAGAACCCCCCATCTGATCAGATCGATGCGCCGGTCGCTGAAATTTACTGGCTGGTATTGGATGGGGGAAAGATGTACCGCATCTCTGGCGGGGAACTGAACTGGGAAACCG
>JBDKTF010000344.1:0-7762 GCA_039680295.1 Anaerolineaceae bacterium | reverse complement strand
TTGGAAATGCGATGGGGGGCGAGGAACATTACAATTCCAGTTTGCGGATTCGTTCTGCGGAACTGCTCAACGACCTGCGCGAGGTGGAAGCGTTTCAAAATTTGCCAATGCAGGTGCAGCAGGCGCTAATGCAGGGAATGCAGGCGCGTTTGGGCGCACGCATCCCATTGGTATCTGAAGACACCATGCCGGGCGAGCTTGCCAATATTACTGCCGGGCGCGTGGCGAATGTCTTCAATTTCTCGGGACCCAATTTCGTAACCGACGCCGCATGCGCCTCATCTCTGGCAGCCCTGCAGGCAGCAATGGAAGGATTAGCTTCCCACCAGTTCGACGCTGTATTGACCGGTGGGGTGGACCATTCCATGGGTCCGGAATCGTTTGTCAAGTTCAGCAAAATCGGCGCGCTCAGCCCGGATGGATCCCGCCCCTATGCGGCTGGCGCCAACGGTTTTGTCATGGGCGAGGGAGCGGCGGCATTTTTGATCAAACGTCTGGAAGACGCAGAACAGGCGGGGGACCGCATTTATGCCGTTATTCGTGCCGTCGGAGGCAGCAGCGATGGGCGCGGCAAGGGCATCACAGCCCCTAATCCATTGGGGCAGCAACGCGCCATTGAACGCGCCTGGCAAAATGCCGGGGTATCTCCCGCCAGCGTGGGTTTGATCGAAGGTCACGGGACCTCCACCCGTGTGGGCGATGTGGCTGAAGTCACCAGTCTGAACAATGCATTCGGCAGCCTGGGAATGCCGATCGGGAGCATAGCGCTGGGTTCGGTGAAGTCCAATATCGGGCATCTGAAAAGCGCCGCCGGGGCTGCCGGCTTGTTGAAAGCGATCATGGCGCTGTATGAAAAAGTGATTCCTCCGAATGCCAATTTCGACCAGCCCAATCCGCAGATTGATTTTGTCCACATGCCGTTTCGGGTGAGCACGGATCTGCGCGCGTGGGAAAAACCGGCAGGGGATATCCGCCGGGCAGGGATCAGTTCATTCGGCTTTGGCGGCACCAATTTCCATGTGGTGGCGGAAGAATACATCCCCGGCTTCACTAGCGACACAGCTCGTATATTCCCCGGGGTGGCGTTAAAGACCGCTGAAATCTCGCAGGAAACTGCCCCCGCGCCGTACGGCGGTTTGTTGTTCCTCGGCGCAAGAACGTTGAATGAATTGAAAAACCAGTTGGCGCAAACATTGGAACAGGTTCGTCTGGGTAAAATCCCTGCCTCTCACTTCCCAACCCCAACCGAACTGGATAACGCCGAACGGTTGGTGTTTGCGTATGCTTCACCCGAGGAATTGCAATCTCAGGGCGGAAAAGCGCTCAAAGCATTTGAAAATGAAAACCCGGCAATGTGGCAGGCGCTGGCGGCACAGGGTGTTTTCCGCGGAAGCGGTAAACCGGGTAAATTGGTTTTCCTCTTTCCCGGACAGGGCTCGCAGTACGTCAATATGCTGCGCGACCTGCGGGATGTGGAGCCTGTGGTGGCAGACACCTTCCGCGAAGCGGATGAAATCATGACCCCCATTTTGAGGCGCCCGCTGACCAGCTTTATCTATGTGGAAAGTGATGAGGCTGGTTTGAAACAGGCTGAAGAGAACCTGCGGAACACCGCCATCACCCAACCTGCGGTATTGACTGCAAATGTTGCCCTTTTGCGAACCTTGAAGAAATTCGGCTTTCAACCCGATATGGTCATCGGTCACAGCCTGGGCGAATATGCCGCGCTGGTTGCAGCCGGAACATTGACCTTTGCCGAAGCGTTGGAAGTCGTCAGCGCGCGCGGACGTGAAATGACGCGTGTCTCGATGGCAGACAACGGCTGCATGGCAGCAGTTTCGGCGCCCATTGAAGAAACCGAACGCCTGATCAAAAGTGTGGATGGGTACGTGGTCATTGCCAATGTCAACAGCCCGGTGCAGTCGGTCATTGGTGGCGCGACGGCGGCGGTGGAAGCCGCGATCGAAGCCTGCAAGGCTGCCGGGTATCAGGCGGTGAAGATTCCGGTGTCGCATGCATTTCACACCCGTATTGTGGCGCCTGCCAGCGAACCGCTGCGTCAGGTGATTGCAAGGATGAATGTGCAGACGCCCCACCTGATGGTGGCAGCCAATGTCACCGGACAGCTTTATCCAACCGGGCGGAAAGAGATTCTGGATATGCTTGCCAGCCAGGTGGCTTCACCGGTGCAGTTTATTAAAGGCATTGAAACCCTGTATGCAAACGGTGCGCGTACTTTCGTGGAGGTTGGACCCAAACGCGTATTGAACGCCCTGGCTACGGACATTCTCAAAACCCGATCGGATGTAACCATCATGGCAACCAACCACCCCCGCAAAGGCGGGGCGCCCAGCCTCCATGATGCGTTGTGCGGACTGCTGGCAGCCGGATATGTACCGGCTCTGCCCGCTGGTTTATCCGGGGAGGCATCTCTTCCTGTGGAACTCAATCGGATGGAGCCCGTGGCGGAAACCGCAAGGGCTCTGGATACGGCAGAAATTCAAGCCTTTGTTCTGAACCTGGTCAGCGAAAAGACCGGTTATCCGGCGGAAATGCTCGATCTGGGACTGGACCTGGAGGCAGACCTGGGTGTGGACACGGTCAAGCAGGCGGAGTTGTTTGCAGCCGTGCGCGAGCATTACGGCATTCCGCGCCGTGAAGATTTGCGCCTTGCAGATTACAACACCCTGCAAAAGGTGATCCAGTTTGTGGCAGATGAAAGCCCTGCATCCGCTTCTCCGACTGCGGCTGAAACCGCAGTGAGCGAACAACCCACCATGTCTGTTCAGAATACCGCCGTCGAATCACAGACTGAACCGCCGCACGAAGGAATCAGCGGATCGGTGGTGGTGAGCGGCGCCGGGTTGGGATTGCCGGGACGCCAGGGACATGTATTCCAGGACGATAATATTGAGCGGATTTTACGGGGCGATTCTTTCATCGAATCGCTGCCCGAAGAAGCCCGTCATGCCATGCTGGACCGGCGGGTGACGCGCCTTGAAAAAAGCGAGGCGGGCGCCCGGATGGTGACCATCGACGACATGGACCAGACCATTAAGCTGGCTGGTCAGCACGGCACGTTTGACCCGCTGGAAGAGTTCGGGCTGCCCGAGAATCTGGTGGAGGCAACCGATATTTCCACGCAACTGGCAATCGCTGCGGGTGTGGAAGCGCTGCGCGACGCCGGTATCCCCCTGATAATGACTTACAAAACCACCAGCACGGGTGGTCTGCTGCCCAATCGCTGGATGCTTCCGCCTGCACTGGCGGATGAAACCGGTGTGATCTTCTGTTCGGCTTTTCCAGGTTTGGAGCGGATGGCGGAGGAAGCCGATCATTTCTACACCCACCAGAAACTCAATTCTCAACGGGATGAACTGCAGGGTCTGCTGGCTCTGACCAGTGAAGGAACCGAGATTTACCGGACGCTGGAGGCGCGGATTAAGGCGCTTGAAGCGCAGGTTCAGGAACTGAATTACCACTTCGATCGGCGCTTTGTCTTCCGCGTCCTTTCGATGGGACATTCCCAATTTGCCGAATATATTGGCGCGCGCGGACCGAACACCGCTGTCAATGCTGCGTGTGCAACCACGACGCATGCCATGTCCATCGCCGAAGATTGGATTCGCGCCGGACGCTGCCGAAGGGTGGTGGTGATCGCCGGGGATGACGTGACCGATGGTCACCTGGTCTCATGGATTGGCACCGGTTTACTGGCGAGCGGCGCTACCACCACGGAAGGCGATCTGCGTCAGGCGGCGCTGCCCTTTGACCGCCGGCGTAACGGCATGATCATGGGGATGGCAGCGGCTGCGTTGGTGGTCGAGGCTGAAGATGCCGTGCGCGAACGGGGTATGCGCGGGATCGCCGAGGTGCTCTCCACACAGATCGCGAACAGCGCCTTCCACGGCACCCGCCTGGACGTCAGGCACGTGAGCGAAGTGATGGGGCGGGTGGTGTCACAGGCAGAGAAGCGGTTCCATCTCCGGCGGGCAGACCTGGCAGGGCAGACCCTGTTCATGTCGCACGAAACCTACACCCCGGCGCGCGGCGGCAGCGCGGCGGCTGAGATCCATGCGCTGCGCGAGACGTACGGCGAACATGCCAATCAGGTGGTGATTGCCAATACCAAGGGGTTCACCGGTCATACCATGGCGGTGGGAGTGGAAGATGTGGTGGCAATCAAAGCCCTGCAGAATGGGATCGTTCCACCCATTGCCCATCTGGATGAGCAGTTCGAACCTGATCCTGATCTGGGCGATTTGAACCTGTCACATGGAGGGGCTTACCCGGTGCGATACGCGCTGCGTCTGGGCGCAGGGTTTGGCTCGCAGATCGCGATGGCGCTTTACCGGCTCATTCCCGGCGTGGGCGAACGCACAGATCGAAATACTTATCAACGCTGGTTGAATGCAATCAGCGGATACGAAGGCGCAAATCTGGAGCTGCAGCAACGCACTCTGCGCATTTGCCATAACGGCGTTCCCCAGCATACCCCGGCGGTCTCCCGCTGGGAGTTTGGGCAGGGTCCGACGATGTGGGCAGACGAGCCTGCGGAAACGGCTTCACCGGCTGCCAGTTTGGAATCAGCGGCAGTTGCAGCTCCGGCGGTTCCGGCTCCGGTAGAGATATCCGTTCCAACGGCAATTCGTGCAACAGCGAATGCAGACGAAGTCAGGATCTTTGTGTTGGGGTTGGTGAGCGAAAAAACCGGATATCCAGCGGAGATGCTCGACCTGGGGCTTGATCTGGAAGCAGACCTGGGCATCGATACCGTCAAACAGGCAGAACTCTTTGCCGCTGTGCGCGAACATTACGGCATACCACGTCGTGAAGATTTGCGCCTTGCGGATTACAACACCCTGCAGAAGGTGATCCAGTTTGTAATGGAGTCAACCGTACCGTTGGAAAATCCGGCTGTGACGCCCATTGCGACGGCAGAAATTCCGCAAGTGCAGTCTGTTCCAGAAATTGAAACCACCAAACCATCGTCAGAGGAACCCGCTGAAACGGATGAGAGCGAAGTCAAAACCTTTGTGTTGGAGCTGGTAGGCGAAAAGACCGGTTATCCGGTGGAAATGCTGGATTTGGGGCTTGATCTGGAGGCGGATCTGGGGATCGATACTGTCAAACAGGCGGAATTATTTGCAAGTGTGCGCGAGCATTACAGCATTCCGCGGCGTGAGGATCTGCGTCTGGCAGACTATAACACCCTGCAAAAGGTAATCCAGTTTGTGATGGACGAGAAGGCAGCCGAGGTCGTTTCGGTGACGGAAACGCAGGTTGAACCAGCCGCACCGGTTGAGGAAATATCTTCTCAAAATCTTGCGGACACCCCGACGGTGCGGCGGCGCATCCCTGTACCGATGCTGCGCCCGCGTCTGGATCTGTGCCAACCGACAGGCATCACTCTGGCTGCGGGTGCACGGGTGCTGGTGGTGGCGGATCAGGGCAAGGTGGCGGCGGCGCTGGCGCGCAAGCTGCGCGCACAGGGTGTGGAGGTGCTGATTCAAAAACCTCAATCTACGATCGACGTTGCTTCATTAAATATCGACACGGATCACCCGGTGGACGGTGTATACTTCCTGCCCGGGTTTGACGAGGAACCAGCGCTGGATGAAATCTCAACAGACCTCTGGCAAACGCTGTTGGAAGAACGCCTGCTTAAACTGGTAGGGCTGATGCAATCCCTGCCCAACCAACCGTTCCTGATCAGCGCCACACGCTGCGGAGGGGTGAACGGTTATGAGCCGCAGGGCGCGCGGGCGCCGTTGGGTGGGTTGGTGAGCGGCTTTACCAAGGCGTTGGCATGGGAGCGCACGCAGTCGCTGATCAAAGTGGTTGATTTTGAATCGGATACCGCAAAGAGCGATGTAGCGGCCCGTCTGATCGGCGAAACGAGCTTTGATCCGACGGCGGTTGAAGTGGGGTGGAAGGGTTCGCAGCGTTTCGGTTTCCTGCTGGTGGATCAATCCCTTGTGTTGGAAGATGCTTCTGATTTGCCGGAACATCCCACTTTCCTGATCAGCGGCGGTACCGCCGGGATCATTGCGCCGGTGGTAACCGATCTGGCGCGCCATACCCGGGGTACATTCTATCTGCTGGGGCGCAGCGGCTTACCTGCGCGAGAACACCCCGATTTGACACGATTGCAAAACGATCGGCTGGAATTGAAGAAAGACATGATGCGCAGGCTGTCGGAAACCGGAGAAAAGCCCTCTCCGGCGGCGGCTGAAGAAATGCTGCAGGCGCTGGACCGGGCTGCCGCCACCCTGAAGCTCATGGATGAAATCATTGCGCTTGGTGGACGCGCAGAATATCTTGCCTGCGATGTGACCGATCCGGCTGCCGTGCACAAGACTGTTGAAGAGGTGCTGTCTGCCGCTGGACGGGTCGACGTGTTCATTCATGCCGCCGGCGTGGAGTACAGCCGTCGATTGGAAAACAAGAAAGCTTCTGAAATCGAACGAACACTGGCAGTAAAAGCGACGGGTTTCTTCCATATCTTCCGCGCACTGGCAGACCGGCAGGCTTTGCCTGGACACATTCTGGCTTTTTCATCGGTGGCGGGTCGCTTTGGCAATGCGGGTCAGATCGATTACAGCGCTGCCAATGATCTGCTCTGCCGTCTGACGAGCGCGCTGCGCAGCCAGCATCACGAGGTGAAAGCGCAGGTGATCGATTGGGGCGCCTGGGGAGAGGTTGGCATGGCGAGCCGCGGACACATCCCGGAATTAATGAAACGCGCCGGAATAGAAGTACTCCCGCCCTCGCTGGCAGCTCCAACGGTGTACCGCGAGCTGGCGTTCGCGCCCGCAGGCGAAACGGTGATTGCGGGATCGCTGGGCGCGCTGGAGAGATCCTGCCGCAGCGGAGACGTGTTGGATCTGGAAAAAGCCAATGCCGCGCTGACGCAGGGAAAGCCCATCCACGTGATGCTCAGCCGCGTCACCCATTATGATCCCATCGATGGAGTAGTGTTGGAGGCTGAACTCGATCCGAACCAGGAACCGTTCCTCAAGGATCACGCACTGAATGGGGTGCCGCTGCTGCCGGGTGTCATGGGCATCGAGGGCTTTTCGGAAGCCGCGCAGCACATTTCATCGATACTGGGCGCGGAGAAAGGCAGTTTCCGCGTCAACCAGGTGGAGAAAATCCAATTTCAGACACCGTTTAAGTTCTATCATAACCAGCCGCGCCGGGTCATCTGGAAAGCGAGGGTACTGCGCGTAGCCGAGCAGCTGACTGTATCGGTCACGCTCGAATCTGTGCTGGCGCTCAAGGGGCGCCCGGCGGAGCCTGTGCGGCATTTTTCCGGCTGCGTTCACTTGCAGCCTGTGAATGAGCCCGTGAATGCGCCGGTTGTTCAGCCACCGCATTGGAACGGCGCGTACACGGTTCAGGCGGGTGACATCTACCGTCTGTACTTCCACGGTCCGGCGTTTCAGGTGTTGGCAGGGGTACAGCGTTCCGGCGAGGGTGTGTTGGGGCGCATGAGCGCAAATCTGCCACCGTTTACCGCCCAGCCGGATGAAATGGCGACATCGCCGTTATTGGTGGAGCTGGCATTGCAAACCGCCGGGATCTGGGAAGCCGGATCGACGGGCGTGCTGGCGCTGCCCAGTTCCATCGGACGCATGACGCTGCACCCATCTGTGGCAACCCAAGGACCCATCTTTGCCGAGGTGGTGCCCGAAGGCATTCGGGACGGACAATCGAGTTTCAACGCCCGAGTGATGGACGGCGAGGGTCATCTATACCT
>JBDKTF010000443.1:0-1671 GCA_039680295.1 Anaerolineaceae bacterium | reverse complement strand
TTTCATCCCGGCAAAGCCTGGGGCGAACTGCGCGGATGGCTGCAATACAAAATCAAGAAAATCAAAGGCGGCGGGGCAGCTTAATTCCCGGCGTCTTTACGAGGTACTTTATGTCGAGAGATGGGATGAATCCTTCACGGGCGCGCACCACCGATTATCACCCTGCGCGGGTGACGGTGGCGGTGCTGACGCATGTGCCGCACGAATCAGGCTACTTTCAGAGCCGCTTCGATGTCACTCGCATGACCATCGAAAGCATTCTGGCGAACACCACCATGCCCTACGATTTGATGGTGTTCGATAATGGTTCCTGTCCGCAGGTGGTGGACTATCTACGCGAGAAACACGATGCGGGAGAGATCCAATACCTGATCCTGTCGAGTCAGAACATTGGCAAGATGGGGGCGCTGCAGATGATTTTCCGCGCAGCGCAGGGCGAGATTGTGGCGTACACCGATGACGATGTGTTCTTCCTGCCGGGCTGGTTGGAAGCGCATGTCAACCTGATCGATACCTATCCCAATGTAGGCGCGGTGACCGGTTTTTACATCCGCGAACGGATGCGCGCCGATGTGGACAGCACACTGGCGTTCCTCAACCAGCCGGGCGTGACCACTGAGCGCGGTCTGCTCATTCCACGCTCGTGGGAAGAGGAATATATGGAAAATTCCGGGCGCTCGCAGGAACGCTACGACAGCGAGGTCGCCGGTTTGGAAGACATTAAAATTCATTATCAGGGCGTGGATGCGTGGGTTTCGGCGCATCATTATCAATTTGCAGCAAAACGAAGCGTCATTCTGAACGCCATTCCGCAGGAATGGACCGGGAAGCTGATGGGGCAAATGGTGGAGATGGATCACACCATCGACCAGCAGGGATGCCTGCGTCTGTGTACTGCTGATCAGACCGTGCGCCTGATGGGTAATGTGCTGGATGAAGCGGTGGTGCAGTTGGCGGCGAAATACGGCAACTCAGCACAGGCAGGCAAGAGCAGTGTTCCGGCGGAAAGCAGCGCCATGACTCGTTTTTATCGAATGCCGTTTATCCACCGGGTGGCTCAGGGATTGTACAACCGGCTGTATAAAATCATCAACGCGTAGGCAAGGAAACCATGAAAATTCTCATTGCCGGTTTGGGCTCCATTGGGAGAAGGCATTTTCGCAATTTAAAGACACTGGGCGAGAACGATTTGATGCTCTACCGTACCCACCGCAGCACACTGTCGGATGACGAATTGGCGGGCGTGCCGGTGGAAACGGATTTGAACGCGGCGCTGGCACAGAAACCTGATGCCGTGATCGTTTCTAATCCAACGGCGCTGCACCTGGATGTTGCCATTCCCGCACTGGAGGCGGGCTGCGCTGTGCTGCTGGAAAAGCCCATCTCGCACAACCTGGAGCGGGTGGAAGAATTGCGCGCCGCGCAGCGCGCCAGCGAAGCGCCGGTGCTGGTGGCGTTTCAATTCCGCTATCACCCCGGCATTCGACAGGTGCGCACCTGGCTGCAGGAAGGCGCGGTGGGACGTCCGCTTTCTGTCCGCGCGCATTGGGGTGAATTTCTGGCGAACTGGCATCCGTGGGAAGATTACCGCCAGAGCTATTCCGCCCGCGCTGATCTGGGCGGCGGCGTGGTGCTGACGCTCTCACACCCGCTGGATTATTTGCGCTGGTT
>JBDKTF010000452.1:0-3243 GCA_039680295.1 Anaerolineaceae bacterium | reverse complement strand
CGGCAGCTTTTGGGGGCGCCGGAGTATGATCTGCGTCTGAATTCGCCGCTGGATGGACGGTTTCCAACCCTTCCGGAGGGTGTGCGTCTGATCCACTGCGGTGAGGATTGGCTGCGCCTGCAAGTGGAGGAACCGGAAACAACCAATCCCAGGCTGCTGCGGGCTGCGCTGGAACAGGGTCTGGATGTGGTGACGCTGCAGGAAGTGCCGCAAAGCCTGGAGCGGGTGTATTTGCAAGCGGTGACGCAAGCCGCCGAGGAGGATGCGCATGTGGGCTGAACTGCGACCGGCGCTGCTGATCACCCGGCGGGAAGTGCGCGATCAATTCCGCGATTGGCGCATCATTTTCCCCATTGTGGGACTGACGGTGTTTTTCCCCTTTCTGATGAATTTTACGGCAAGGCAGGCGCTGCAATTTGTCACCCGATACGGCGCGTCCATTGTGGGCGAACGGATGGTGCCTTTCTTGCTGATGATCGTGGGCTTTTTCCCCATTTCTGCGTCTCTGGTGATTGCGCTGGATACGTTTGTCGGAGAAAGGGAACGCGGCAGCATTGAACCGCTGCTCAACACGCCGCTGAAAGACTGGCAGCTTTATCTGGGAAAACTGCTGGCTGCAATTGTTCCAACACTGGCGGGCAGTTTTTTGGGCATGGGCGTGTATCTGACCGGTCTGGTGATCAGCCGCATTACCCTGCCCGACACGGGGATGATCCTTCAGATCTTCGCGCTGACGATTGTGCAGGCGGTGATGATGGTCAGCGCGGCGGTGGTGGTGTCATCACAGGCGACCTCGGTGCGGGCGTCCAATTTGCTGTCGTCCTTCATCATCATCCCCGCCGCGTTGTTGATTCAGGGCGAGAGCGTGGTGATGTTTTGGGGCAACACCAGCACGTTGTGGTGGGTGGTGGCGGGCGTGGTGGTGCTGACACTGCTGATGGTGCGGGTCGGATTGGCGCATTTTCGGCGCGAGGAACTGCTGGGGCGCGAGATCGATGTGCTCAATTTTCGCTGGGGATGGCGGGTCTTCTGGCATGGGTTTACGGGAGACGCGAAGTCCTTCGGTGATTGGCTGCGCCGCGCCGTGCCAGAAGGGGTTCGTTCGCTGCGTGTACCGGTGCTTCTGACGGCAGGCATTGCGGTGATTGCTGTCTGGGTGGGCGCGGAACAAATCCACCGGTTTCAGATCAGTCTGAACGATGCGGGGTTGGAAAACCTGAGTTCGAATATGGGTTCCGTCCTGGGAGCGCTGAAACCGTTGGGAACCTCGGCAGTGGCATCCTTCTGGTGGCAAAATGTGCGCGTGCTGCTGCTGGCGCTGGTGCTGGGTTTGTTTTCGTTTGGCGTGATGGGTGTGATGCCGATTTTTGCATCGATGGGGATCGTGGGGTATTTGATGGCGCTGCTGTCAACGAACGGCATTTCACCGTGGACTTACGTGGTGGGGTTTATTCTGCCGCACGGTATTCTGGAGATTCCGGCAGCGGTGCTGGCTGCGGCAGCCGTGCTGCAAATGGGAGCGTTGATTGCCACGCCCGATCAGCAGCGGACGGTGGGTGAAGTGGTATTGGATGCGCTGGGCAGGTGGGCGCGGATCATGGGGGCGTGGGTCATTCCGCTGCTGCTGGCGGCGGCGATGATCGAAGCCTGGGTGACACCGCAGGTTGCTGCTGCGCTGTTCCGATAATTCTATCTGGAGCAATGGATCGGAGGAAAACATGGCTAAGATCATCATTCTGGGATCGTCCAACGCCATTCCAGACGAACGGCATGAAAATACACACATGGTCATCGTGGGTAAAGAGCGCACCGTGCTGGTGGACTGCGTGAGCAACCCCATTTTGCGATTGAAACAGGCGAATGTGGATTTCAATTCACTGACCGACCTGGTGGTGACCCATTTTCATCCTGACCATGTCTCGGGTGTTCCGCTGCTGTTGATGGATATGTGGCTGATGGGACGCAAGAAGCCGCTTTCTGTTTACGGGCTGCATCAAACCGTGGATCGAATTGAAAATCTGATGGGCTTCTATGATTGGCAAAACTGGCCAAATTTCTTCCCCATTGTTTTTCATCGTCTGCCGTCAGGCGAGCACACACCAGTGATGGATTGTTCGGAGATGCATATTTTTGCCTCGCCGGTGCAGCACCTGATTCCGACGATTGGCTTGCGGGTGGAGTTTCCCGAATCAGGGAAGGTCTTTGCATACTCGTGCGATACCGAACCCTGCGATGCGGTGGTGAAACTGGCGAACGGCGCCGACGTGCTGATGCACGAATCCACCGGGGCAGGGGTGGGACATTCCTCAGCGGCGCAGGCGGGGGAAATCGCGGCGCGCGCCCATGCCGGTTCGCTGGTTTTGATCCATTATCCCACCGGGGCGAACGATCCACGGCGCTATGCAGGAGAAGCGCAAGCCACCTTCAGAGGATCGGTGAAGCTGGCGGAAGATTTTATGGAATTGTCTTTTGATTGAGGATTACCAACCCAGCAAATAAGGCTCCCACTCGCGGTTATCACGCAGGTGGCGGCTGAATTGATATTCAATGGACATGGGCGGCTCTTTTGGTTCGTGCAGCAGGTGCATGTTGGCGTCTGCCACCGTGCGACCGCCCTTGCGGTGATTGCAGGCAGAACAGGCAGCCACCACGTTGGTCCAGATATGTTTGCCCCCCATGTGGCGCGGAATGACATGATCGATGGTCAATATCGGGGTGGAACGCCCACAGTACTGGCAGGTGAAAAGATCGCGGCGAAAAACTTCGACGCGGGTCAGGCGCACCCGCTGGCGGGGACGCGTCACCATGTGGTCCAGGCGAATGATGGAAGGGATGGGAAAGCTGCGGTTGATGGACTGAATGGTCCCTCTTCCGTTCATGACCAAGGTCGCCCGGTCGGATTGGATTAATCCGATGGCGCGGCGGATATTGCAGACATTCAACGGTTCATAATTGGCGTTGAGGACAAGCACAGGAGCCTGAACTTGCATAAGACCTCCTATGCGGTTGATTATAGCACGGGTTTTTCTTTGTGGAATCGGGGCGGGAAGAAAAGATCTGCAACAAGGGGGCACCTGTTGCACTGCAATCCGTTATAATCATATTTAAGTTTTATAGATCCATGAGGTGCTTTGATGCGGGCAGTCATCGCAGGTGGGAGCGGATTGATCGGGCGGGCGCTGGCGGCGGCGCTGATCGGAAAAGGCTGGGATGCGGCGGTTCTGACGCGCAGCCCAGAAAGCG
>JBDKTF010000369.1:0-1991 GCA_039680295.1 Anaerolineaceae bacterium | reverse complement strand
TACAGCGCGCTCGCTCTGGGTGTGGTGGTCTACGCGCTGGCGCACGCCGTGCCCTTCGTCGGCGGACTGGTGGCATTCGTGGTAACACTCTTCGGTCTGGGCGCCATGTGGTACGCCTTCCAGGCTTCCCGCAAGGGAAATGCACCGGTTGAATTGCCGACGGCGCAAGGCTGATCCGATCTTTCATCGGAGGAGCGGGCGCAAACCCGCTCCTTTTGATTTAATCAGCCTGCGGGGATTGATCACAGCCGTGCCGATTTTCCGCCCTTTCCTCCCCGAAAAGCAGCTTTTCGATTACAATTTTTCGATTACAATTTTTTAGATAAATATCTAACGCCTTTGGAGTATTCATGTTGATCCGCCTTCGTACCATCTTCAATGCCTATCCACGCCAGTTCTGGCTGCTTTTCGTCGGACTGCTGATCAGCACGATTGGATCCAGCATGATCTGGCCGTTCCTGATGATTTATGCCAGTGAACGGCTGAATCTTCCGCTCGGAACCACCACCATTCTGATCACGATCAATTCCGTCATGGGGTTGATCTTTTCCTTCATCGCCGGTCCTATCATTGATCGTTTCGGGCGCAAGTGGATGATGGCGCTCAGCCTGGGCGTGAATGGGATTGGTTTCTTCCTGATGAGTCACGCCAACACCCTGCCCGCCTTCGCGGCGATCATGGCGCTGCAAGGCGCCTTCAATCCGCTTTACCGGGTAGGCGCCGACGCCATGATGGCTGATCTGATTCCAGCAGACCGGCGTGTAGACGCTTATTCTCTGCTGCGCATGAGCAACAATATCGGCGTATCGCTCGGACCCGCCATCGGTGGTGTGATCGCCACCCAGTCGTACAACCTGGCATTCTATATCGCAGCCGTGGGAATGCTGACCTACTCGATTCTGGTCATCGTTCAGGCAAAGGAAACGCTCCCCCAGCGTGATGCCCTTGAGAGAAAACCCAAAGAGCGCTTTGGGGGTTATGATACCATCCTCAAAGACCGCCCCTTCATGTCGTTCGTCGGGGCATTCACGCTCAACCAGTTGTGCGCGGCGATCATCTGGGTGCTGCTGGGCGTATACACCAAGGAGAATTACAATCTATCCGAAAGCCTGTACGGATTGATTCCCACCACCAACGCGTTGATGGTGGTATTTCTTCAGGTATGGGTCACCAGCTTTGTCAAACGCTACAAGCCGCTCAAGGCGCTGGCTTTCGGCGCGATCTTTTATGCCATCGGGGCGGGCAGCGTGGCGCTGGGCGCGGGTTTCTGGGGATTCTGGATCAGCATGGTGATCACCACGGTCGGTGAATTGATCATGTCGCCAACGGCGTCCACGCTGGTGGCGAACATGGCGCCCGCGGATATGCGCGGACGGTACATGTCACTATACGGGCTGACATGGGGTATCGCGCAGGGGATTGGTCCGCTGGCAGGTGGAATGCTCTCCGATCACTTCGGACCGCACGCCATCTGGTATGGGGCGGCGCTGATCGGGCTGACGAGCGTTCTCGCGTTTTCCTTCCTGTCGCGGCGGGAAAAAACGCCCACACCCAGCGCAGCCTGATCGGGTCAGAAATACCGGGTTAACCCAAAGGCACGGCAGTGACCCTCTGACGACCTGCGTCTCTGGTATCCGCCGTGCCTTTATGATTCAACAAATAATCTATTCTTCTTTGGGTGGGGCAGCAGGACCATAATCCAGCACTTCACGCACCTGCGTATGCGACTGCGCTTCGCCGATAATGCCTTTTTCTTCCATGGTATCGACCAGGCGAGCGGCGCGGGTATAGCCTATGCGCATGCGGCGCTGTAGCATCGATATTGAAGCGCGCCCCTCCCGCCGCACCAGATCCACCGCATCCTCATAAAGCGGATCCCCGGCTTTTTCGGGCTCCATATCGATCATATCGTCCCACAGCGGCACCTGTTTCAACGGCGCGCCCACCGGCAGTCCACTGGCAGACGGCGAGCCGTCATCCGCAGCAGGCGG
>JBDKTF010000602.1:0-5537 GCA_039680295.1 Anaerolineaceae bacterium | reverse complement strand
AGCGACCAACAGGTGGAGATCGTGCACCTGAAAACAGCCTCGAGGCACCTGCGCGGCATTGCCCAATTCCGAAAAGGTGGAAAAGCGGATACCGGCGACAAATTTGCCCGGGGCTTTTTTGCAAACCGCGGGCTCGAAACCATCCGGCGCGCCAAGCAGATCGAGGCTCGTCTGGAGCATGTGATGACCGATGAGCACATCGACAAACCGCGCGACAACTGGCAGATGAAGCTTGAATTTTCACCTTCCGGCGCATCCGGACGGGATGTGCTGGTGATGGAACATTTGAGCGTGGGATATGGTGAGCGGGTGCTGCTGCGCGACCTGACCCACACGCTGCGTTTCGGCGCGCGGGCAGCGCTGGTGGGCGCAAATGGCGCGGGCAAAACCACCCTGCTGCGCACCATCACCGGCATGATCGAACCTTTGGGCGGCAGCGTGCGGCTGGGATCGCAGGTCCACGCCGGGATCATGGCGCAGGAGCAGGAAGATCTCAACCCGGCGCTCACCCCGCTGGAAACGATCCAGCGCCAGGCAGTTTTTTCCGAGACCGCAGCGCGGACCTTTCTGCACCAGTTTCTGTTCAGCGGCGACGATGTGTTTCTGCCGGTTGGTAGTCTGTCTTATGGAGAACGCGCCCGGTTATCGCTTGCCTGTCTGGTGGCGCAGGGATGTAATTTCTTGATGCTCGACGAACCGCTCAATCATCTGGATATCCCTTCACGGGCACGCTTCGAACAGGCGCTGGGACAATTCGAGGGCACCGTTCTGGCGGTTGTGCACGACCGCTATTTCATCGAAGGCTTTGCCAGCGAAATCTGGCAGCTCGATGGAGACCGTCTGATCTTTCGATCCTTGAATTGATTTTGCTTAAATGATCATCCCCCACCTTTTTGAAGATGGGGGATGATCTGTCAGTCGTTCGTGCCGCTTTGGGTGTCTTCAGGGAGGTTTTCTTCTCCTTCGACAGGTTCTTCAGGCGGCTCAACCGATGGCTGCTGAGGCAACGTGTAGACAGCCAGGCGGTCGCATAATTCCAGTTTGCCCCGGCTGGATCTGACATACCAAAAAATCAATCCAGCGCCAATCAGCATGGCAGCAACACCGACCAGCCCGGCTTCAGGACCAAACGCCCCACCCGTGAACAGGTCTGGTCCGCCCTGCTGGATGCCGATAAAAGAGGCTCCCTTGGCGGTGCCGCTGACCGGAAAACCAAACACATTCCCCTGAAAGAAATTCCAGGTGATGTGCAGCCCGATGGGAATTGCCAGATTGCCGGTCAGGATAAATCCCAACCCCATCAGCAGTCCTGCAATCACCAGGTTCAGCGTACTGACCCAGGTGGTGTTGGCGTTTCCCAGATGCAGCATTCCGAACACGATCGAAGAAAGCGCGTACGCCAGAAGCAGTCCCCCGCGCGCGCCGCCCAGACGTTTGAAATTCAAACCTTCCGCCAGATTGCGGAGTTCATACCCGCGCGACAACATTTCTTCGTAAATGCCCACACAGATGTAAAGAAGAAGGGACTGCGCCATCCCCAGCCAGAAGCCGATACCGTTGTAAAGATTTTGCAGGTAACCGGTCACCGTCACCCAACCAGATGCCAGCTCCACCGCAAAGATTAATATCATCAGCAGCGCGCCCAGCGCCAATCCAAACACCATATCCTTCCACCACTGGCGGTTGAAATGGAAGCCAAAATCTTTGAAGGGACGATGGTCCAACACCTTCGCGGCAAACCACACGCTGAGCAACATACTCGCCAGATTGATCAGAGGGGTGATGAACCACAAAACCGGTGAGGAATATATCACCTGAGCATAGATGTTGATGAACATGCCAGGCGTGGACAGCACTTCCTGCGCGTATTGTCCGCTCAACAGAACAGCGACCGCCGCGATGAGACCGATCACCACCGATAGGAGGATCTGCCCGACAAAAAAGACAACTGCCTGTATAAGGATGCGCCAGAGCGCGCGCACGCGGTGCTCGGATTTATTGTAAAAAGGATTCAACATTGTTAACTCCAGAGTTTAAGATACGAGGATAAGGTCTGAAGGGAGAATTATACCCTTTGGGATCGGCGCAACGCCCGATTCCTGCTTTTTCTCCGTGAAGATTATTCCAATGGCTCCGTATTGATGCGGTGCATCCGTTTCCCCCGCTTGACACCGTACATGGCTTTGTCTGCCTGGCGCACCAGATGGCGAAGCATCTCAGAATTTTCCGCGGTGGCTGCCCCCAACGAAATGGATAGGGGAACATCATTTTCACCCACCCGGTTGATCGCCAGAAGGTTGTTGATGCGTTCAATGGCGCGTTCCGCCACTTCGTTGGGGGAAAGCGGCAAGATCACCCCAAATTCGTCCCCGCCAATCCGCGCCACCACATCTTCCGAGCGGCACGCCTGGCGCAAAACTCTTGCGGCGCGAACCAGCAGAAGATCGCCTTTGGCGTGTCCGAGGGTGTCGTTGATCTGTTTCAAACCGTCCACATCCGCCATGATCAGACTCACAGGGAACTGACGGCTGCCTTCCAGACGGCTCAATTCCGTCTCGAAATAACTGCGGTTGTAAAGCTGCGTCAGCGTATCGTGGGTGCTTGAATAGCGCAGTCGATCTTCCGTCTGACGCTGTTCCGAAATATCGCGGAAACTCCACACGCGCCCCACAATCTGCCCGCTCACGCGCTGCGGGCGGGAAGTGCGCTCGATAAATCGACCATCCTTAAATTCAAGGACATCATAACTCTCGGTATCCGGTTGCGACACCAGATTACTCATCAGTCGAATGAAGGGTTCGGGGTGTACCAGCTGCGAGAACAGATACACGGTTTTTTGCGGATCGGTTTGAGGGAGTTCATCAATTTCTCGAGGCAGCCGCCACAGATCGACAAAACGCCGGTTATACCGAATGAGATGCCCTTCCGCATCCGTCACCAGCAGCGCATCCGCGGTGGCTTCAAAAATCGCCATCAAAAGCGCGTTCGAGTTTGCCAACGCCCGTTCGGTTTCCAGACGATGAGTGATATCCCGGAATACGACCAGCTTGCCTCCGCCCTGTTCCCGCCCCTCAACCAGTTGCGATACCCGCAAATCGTAAAAAGTTTCCATTCCATCCCGTTGGATCAACACCTCAGTTTGCAAAGTCGGGTTGGAGACAATTTCCTGAGTGAGTTCGGGATAATCTTTGAGGATCGTTTGAATCGACTTGCCAATGATCTCTGCAGAAAGCGCCGATACAATCCCCGCTGCCGATGGATTGATTTCCACAATCCGATTACGATCATCCAGGACGATCACGCCATCATTCATGCGCTCCAGTACCAGACTGTGGGCAACCGGCACCATATCCCGCAGTTGGTGGCGGAAGACGGCGTTATAGCTCAACACGCCTGAAAAGGTATAAATGAGCGGGGTAAGGTCCACATATAAACCGGGGAAAACATGGAAGACATTCAAACCATTGGCAAGCCAGGGAAGCAGAACGCCAATCAGAAGCGATATGATTTGCCGGTAACGCCAACGAGGGTTGTTCCCCATCCCCGCCGCCAGCACCAATGCGCCCACCAACAGGAGGATATAGGTATAAAGCAAAAAAAACCAGAACCACGGACCCGACCGGACTTCCACGATGGGAATGCCGTTCTGCATGAACAGGGCAACGGCTGAACGCATCCAACCATGCAAGGGATTGGAAAACTGGAGGACAAGGGTGATCAGCGGGGTGATTAACGCCCAGGCAACGTAGCGTTTATACCGGGATTCTTCCTGACCGGTGAATTGAAATGAAAATGCCAGCCACAAAACGGGCACAAAAATGATGGCAATAAAACGAATATCCATCAAAATGATCCGCGCGATCAAATCAGCGCTGCAAATTTCCACCCCATAAATGACCGCCCAAAAAGAAACCGCCACCATCAACAGCATAAATGCCAACGCGCCAGGGGAGGTTTTTCGTCTCCAGATCATATACGCAATGAAACCAGAGATGATCCCTGCCACGATATATAAGACCATAACCGGTAAAAAAACCCAGTGCATCTGATCCTCCCTGAACTCTGGCGCTGGTTTCAATGTTTATGGGCTTCAATGCGCGATCATGTTCTATATAGTTTACAGGATACATGCCAGAAATGCAATTCTCGTTGCAAAAAATATTCCCAGGAACAATGGATCATAGAAAAGTCAGTCAAAGTACGTTCGTAGGGATGATTTTATTCACTCGATTAATCATATTAAACTGATTTATACTTATCACTGTAACGATTCACTTCCTGTTTGAAAACCTAATCCCTTTCGTGAGGCAAAATGGACTGGTCCATTCCTGTTGTCATTCTTCAACTGATCTTTCTCGAAGGTATTCTCTCGATCGACAACGCCGCCATTCTGGGGGCGCTGGTCGTTCATCTACCCGACGACCGCCCCATCGATTGGCCGCGCGCCCTGCAGCCTTTGGGGAAAGCACTGCACGGGGTGCTTGGAAATCAACGAACCGCCGCCCTGCGGGTCGGTCTTCTGGGAGCCTACCTTGGACGGGGGGTGATGTTGCTACTCGCCAGCCTTGTGGTTCAAAATCCATGGCTCAAAGTGCTGGGCGCGGTTTACCTGATCCGACTTGCCTGCGATAATCTGGGGATGGCAGAACCCGGTGAAGAGGATGCGCACATTCACCCCATCTCAGACAATAAATTCTGGGGAATCGTATTGACGGTGGAAATGTCTGATCTGATTTTCAGCCTGGATAATGTGGTCGCCGCCGTTTCACTCTCTAATCAATTGTGGGTGGTGATGGTGGGTGTCGCGATTGGCATTTTGATGATGCGTTTTGCCGCGGGTTTGTTCAGTTACGCTGTGGAACGCGAGCCAGTGCTTAAAGTAGCCGCATATCTTCTGGTGCTCAACATTGGCATTCAGCTTCTGCTGGAAGAATTCGCAAAGGTCGATATCAATGATTGGGTCCGGTTTGGAATCTCGGTGGGCATCATCCTGCTTTCACTGGCTTACGCCAATTCAAAATTCCTGCAAAAAATCCGCCCGGTGTTGGTATAGTTTGCCCAGGGACTGGCAAACGTCAACGAATTACTGGATTGGGCGCTTGTTCCAGTGTTGGGGCTGCTCGGGTTGATCTGGAAGCTGGTGAAAATGCCGTTTACCTCACGAGAGATCGAACCAACTGAAGAATAGACTGGTCACCGTTTCGAATCAAAACGCAGGGATGCGCATCATCGCATCCCTGCGTTTCATATTCCGACAATCAATGCTGGCAGTGGGGGCAAAAATGGGTTCCGCGCTGACCCACCACCACGCGCTGGATGGGTGTTCCGCAAACCGGGCAGGCCTTACCAGTCTGCTGATAGACGCGAAAATGATTCTGGAAATCCCCGCCACGGTACGCCCAGTCGATACTGGCGCCGTTCCGCGCAATTCCCTCGCGCAGTACCGTCTGAATGGCGTGATGCAAATGTTCGGCTTCGATCGGGGTTACGTCGATCGAAAGGCGGTTGGGATGCAGACCTGCCAGAAAGAGCGCTTC
>JBDKTF010000228.1:0-4317 GCA_039680295.1 Anaerolineaceae bacterium | reverse complement strand
TGAAACTCAGCATTTTATCGTAATCGCCGCGGGTCATATTCATCAGACTGGAGCGGTATGCTTCAGAGCGCGGATGCGGCGTATTGACGTACAGCGGCGTGGGGGTATAGGTGGTTTGCAGCAGCATCGCCAGCGGTGTGGGTCCCACGAATGTGGGCGTGGGCGTGCGCACCACCGGCGTGTTGGTGATCTGGAAGGTGGCGGTGGGTCTGGCGGTGCCGACGGGGGTGAGAATCACCGGGGCGGCTGGGCGGCGGAAACCGATCACGCCGACCACTACGATCAGCGTCAGCACGACAATTCCCGCGCCGAGGAACATCAACATTCGGGGCAGACCGGTTACGCCTGCCATAAAGCGGGTCTTCGCGGTGCCCGATTCGGGCAGCTGCACCTGCCAGTTGCGGCGCTTCATTTCTGGCAGCGGGGCGTTCTCCTCAGGAGGCAGTTCGCCCGCCATCACCAGACCGCGCCGCGCGGCTTCGTTGTGCGGATCACGTTTCAATACTTCCTGAAGACAATAAATCCGTTCTTTCTGGGTGTCCACCACTGTGCTCATCCACAGCCAGTAGACCGGGTTCGCCTGATCGTTTTTCAAGAGGCGGGTCAGCAAATCGCGCGCGCGTGTTTTTTCGCCCTTATAAACAGCGCCTATCGCTTCCTGGAGCATCTTTTCGTCTGCCATGGCATTGAGTCTAGCACACCATCGGATGAGAGACAAGTCAGGTGAGTTTACATTTCTGCTAGTTGGCGGTCCATGACAGCCATCCTTCGATATAATTAATAATATCCTGACATCCCTTTGTAAAAGCGCAAAAGGAAGTATAATCAGTTGCCAGTTGGCTAATTAATATTGACCTGCTTTTATTAATAGGCATTCATTACCATTTTTCTCGAAACAATCAGACATGGACGTCTGATCATCTCCGCCAAAGCCTGTAAATTTCAAAGCATGGGGTAAGAGGGTCGCAATAGAATGATGCATTTCATTCAGAAATTCGTCCCGAAATGGATGATCTATCCGCTCGGAGGATCCGTCCTGTTTTTTGCCATGACCATGCTGGGAACACACCTGTTCCAAAATATCGATCAGAATATCGTCATCTCGGATATTATTTCAACCGTGGTCAGCCTGACGGCGGCGCTGATCCTCCTTCTGGCAGCGAAAAAGTCGTTCGCCGCTTCCAAGGCATTGTTTTGGGCGTGGGGATTGATCGCTGTGGCGCAGCTTGCCACAGCGCTGGGGGATCTGACCTGGTCAATTTTTGAACTTCAACTGCGCATTTCGCCATATCCATCCCTCGCCGATATTTTTTATCTTGCCTTCTATCCCCTGTTTTTGATTGGAATCTTCTCATTACCCCGCGAGCGCTGCTCCAGAAAAGAATGGATTCAAAAAGGGTTGGATCTGGGCATCATCATCATCGCGTCCATCCTTTTCTTCTGGAATTTTTTGATCGCTCCAACTGCCGCAATCGGACAGCAGGATCCCATTCTGACGCGTGTGTTGGGTCTGGCATATCCCATTGTGGATCTTATGATGTTGTGGGGACTGCTTTCGCTTCTGTACAATCGGTCCAGGGTCGAATATCGTTTGCCGGTGCTGCTTCTGGCAATTGCGATGACGATCATGATTTTCACCGACAGTATCTTCAGCGCTCAAACCCTGGCGGGAACCTATGAAAGCGGCGGATGGCTGGATTTGGGTTGGATCGCTTCGTATGCGCTGATGGCGCATGCGGGCGGGTTCCAGATCCACGCGCTGTCAAAATCGCATCAGGATGATGCCGGGAACTGCTTCGTACACATTTTCCCGGATCGTCTGGACCACTTCACAGCGTATATTCCTTATGGCTGGCTGGTTGCGGCGTTCTGGATTCTGCTCTACAGCCACATCCATCCGCTTTCGATGTCATTCGAGCAAATAGCGTTGGGTGTGGGGGTGATCATTACACTGGTGCTGATCCGCCAGATGGCTGCGCTGGAAGAAAACAATAACCTCTTTGATCAACTGCAGCAGACCATGAACAAGGTTCAGCTTCAGGCGAAGGAGCTGGAAAAAAACAATCAGATTCTGCGCACCGAAATTTCACTTCGCCAGCGGGTGGAAGAAAAACTGTCATACGACGCCATGCACGACAGCCTGACCGGATTGCCCAATCGGGCATTGTTCATGGATCGTCTGGGGCAGGCAATTGAATACGTTCACCGCCGTTCTGATCACCTGTTCTCCGTTTTATTCATCGATCTCGATTCGTTCAAAGTGATCAACGACAGCCTGGGGCATTTCGTTGGCGATGAAATGCTCAAAACGATCGGACAGCGCCTGAACGATACGCTGCGTTCCAGTGATTAGGTTGCCCGTCTGGGCGGAGACGAATTTGTCATTCTGCTGGAGAATACCGGCAATCCAGACGGACTCAATGTGATCACCCGCATCATTCTGGAAGAGCTGAAGAAGCCCTTCCAGATCAAAGGACATGAGATCGTTACCACTGCCAGCATCGGCATTGTTTCCAGTCTGGCGGAATATACCAGCGCAGAAGAAGTGCTCCGCGACGCAGACATCGCCATGTATCGGGCGAAAGTTTTGGGAAAAGACTGCATCGAAGTGTTCAGCCCCGACCTTCATGATCAGGTGTTCCTGCGTCTGGCTCTGGAGAATGAACTGCGCCATGCGCTGGAAAATCGCGAATTTGAACTGTATTACCAGCCCATTTACTCTTTGGTGACCGATCAGATCGCTGGTTTCGAAGCGCTGATTCGGTGGAACCATCCCACGCGCGGTTTGCTGCTGCCCAATGAATTTCTGCCGATCGCGGAAGAAACCGGGTTGATCCTACCCATTGGTCAATGGGTGCTGTATGAAGCCTGTTCGCAGCTCAGCCGCTGGCGCGAGATGGATCCGGCGCTGCGGAATCTGTCGATCAACGTTAATACGTCTCCCCGACAGCTCAAACAACCCGATTTCGTTGAACAGGTCATCGAAACGCTGGTGGAAACCGGATTGAGCGCCGATGCCCTCAAGCTGGAAATTACCGAGAGCATGGTGATGGATAATCCTGTGATCATCAACGAGCTGTTTCATCGGCTCTATCATCTCGGCGTGCAGTTGCAGGTGGATGATTTTGGTACAGGTTATTCATCCCTGAGCTACCTGCAGCATTTTTCCTTCCACAGCATCAAAATTGACCGTTCGTTCATCCAGGAAATGGATCGACCGGGCAGAAAGTCAGATCTGGTCCGCACCATGGTACAGATGGCGCATGATCTGGGGATGAACGCCATCGCCGAAGGCGTCGAAACGGAAGAGCAGCGCGCGGAACTCAAACGGCTCACCTGCCAGTATGCGCAGGGCTTTTTGCTGGCGAAGCCGATGGACAGAACAGCGGCGGAAAGATGTCTCGAGCTGGAAATGGATCTTGTGCCGGGACACTTTGATTAGCCGCGCCGGTGATTCAACCGGCGGGAAATGGGGAAAAGTGGATTTGCAGCGTCAGGGGGGAATGACCTGATCGTGTTTGTTGATCGGGTCGCAGGCGGGGGAACCTCAGGGTTTGGGCCAGGGGATTTTGGCGGGTTCAGAATATCCGTGTTTTTCCACGGTCAGAATTTCGGCATGTGAGGGTTCTGCGCAGCCAGAGTCATCCTGCACGGTGTAACTGGTGGTGTATTGGTCGGGGAAGGAAATGGTCCACCAGAAATAAGCGCCGTTCTGACAGATCCAACCTTCGATAAAATAGCCGCGGTCCTTATCTTCGGTCATGACCATGCGGTCCCAGGTGATGGTCACCTGATTGCCCTGCCGGGTGGCATTGACGTTATGCGGCGGACCGTACATATTCGAGCCGATGGTCTGCAAATTAGGTTTCGTATAGTTCACTGTTTTGATGTCGCCGGTCACATCCACCACCGAAGGCGCCACCCAGCAGAAGTAATTGAGCTTGTCGAACTTGACCTGCAGCCAGTTGCTGTAACGGAAACGTCCGCGCACCGTGCCGGTATCTCCGGCGTACAGATCTGCCGCGTGCAGATATGCCGTGGAAGGTCCGTAACGGCAGTGCGCCTGTTTGTTCACCACCACCGATGGAAAGGCAAAGGTCGGCGTGAAGGTGGGTGTGGGCGTCTGGGTCTGCGTGGGGGTGAGCGTGATGGTGGGCGTCAGCGTTTGGGTGGGTGTGGCGGACGGCAGGGGGGTGATCGTCGCGGAAGGCGTTGGCGTCCATTGGGCGGCAGTGGCGGTCAGATGGCGGGCAGCGCGTTCGGCTTGCGCAGCCGGTGAGCACGCTCCGAGAAGCAGCGCCCCGCACACCAGCACCG
>JBDKTF010000028.1:0-1815 GCA_039680295.1 Anaerolineaceae bacterium | reverse complement strand
CTGCACGAAGCCGGCGGGGTGCTCATTTACGGCATCCCCGAATTCCGCCTGCCCAAATCCATCGTCCGCAAAGAAGTGGAATATGTGGAGAGCCTGGGCGTCAAGATTCACCTGGACTCAGTGGCGGGGAAGCTCTTCTCGGTGGACGAATTGATGAAGGATGAAGGCTTCGACGCTGTCTTTATGGGCACCGGAGCCGGGCTGCCGGTGTTTATGAATATCCCCGGCATCAATGCCATGGGTGTCTATTCTGCCAATGAGTTCCTTACCCGCATCAATTTGATGAAGGGATATCGCTTCCCGGATTACGGCACGCCGGTGCATATCGGAAAAAAGGTCGCCGTGGTGGGCGCGGGGAATGTCGCCATGGATTCAGCGCGCAGCGCGCTGCGCATGTGCTCGCTGGCAGCCGGACCCAGATGCAGCGAAACACCCGAAGTGCATGTTGTCTACCGCCGTTCGCGCGAAGAAATCCCTGCGCGTGCCGAGGAAGTGGAACATGCCGAGCAGGAAGGCGTTCGCTTCGACTTCCTGACCAACCCGATCGAGATTCTGACCGATGACGCCAACAATGTGACAGGCATGCGCTGCGTGCGGATGCAGTTGGGCGAGCCGGATGCCTCTGGTCGCCGCAAACCAGAGGAGATTCCCGGTTCTGAATTCGTGATGGACGTGGATACCGTCATCATGGCGCTGGGTACGCGAGCCAACCCGCTCACGGCTGAAGCGGCTGAAAATGTGGAACGCTCCAAATGGGGCAACATCATTGCCGATGCCGAAACTGGCAGGACCACGGAGGAAGGTGTGTGGGCAGGCGGCGATGTCGTCACCGGCTCTGCCACCGTGATCAGCGCGATGGGCGCGGGAAAACGCGCCGCTGCGGATATCGACCGCTACCTGCGGGGAGAACTTCCCGCAGCCGCCTGAGATTGAACGAAGAGATTGACTCCTGAGGTAAAACAAGGCGCGGATAAAATTCCGCGCCTTGTTGATTCTTCGTTACGGTTTACCAATTGAGCGGTAAGACGTATCCGATCTCAGTGAGCAGTTTACCCGTTTTTCGTTTGATCGCTGAGAAAGGATCAAGACGATCGCTGCCGCAGGGTCGGGTATAGCCGTCGATTCCACCCTGTCCCCAGCTCATTTCTTCCAGGTCGCCCAGGTAATACCGCTGGCATTGAATGACGGTCATCTCGGTAAACTGGTAGAAGGGCGGTTTGACCAGTGCCCCGATGATTTCCCATTCTCCGGCGGCGTCTGGTCCCATGATGCTGCTGCGCGTGGAAATGATCAGGCGGTTGGGATCGATGGGCTTCAGCAGGGAATCCCCTTCCATCCAGTCCGGTTTTGCCACCCCCATCGCGTCCAATACGGTTGGCGCAATATCAATATTCTGCGTGTTTTCATAGATCACGCCAGAATGCTGGTCTTCAGGGAAATGGATGATCAGGGGGATCTTCTTCAACGAAGTCCAATGCTGACCATGATCGGAATAGATCACCAGAATGGTGTTCTCGTACTGCCCATGATCCTTCAGATACTGGACAAGATCCTGAACCTGCGCATCGAATGACAGGATCGAATCGTCGTAGAAATCGGTCATCCAGTTTTTGGTTTGCGTTTCGCCTTTTGAGAAAACCCGCACGGAAGGGTCGAACTGCGCCCCGTGGGTTCCCATGAGATGGACATGCGCAAACAAGGGCTTGCCTGCCTGTTTGCTTTCCGCCAGGTAGGATTTCAGACAGTCCATGCGCTGTTGGTCGGTGGTTTCATCTTCGGTATTGCTGGTGGATGAAGCGCTGCTGGAGGTTTGCG
>JBDKTF010000112.1:0-3952 GCA_039680295.1 Anaerolineaceae bacterium | reverse complement strand
AGCAGAACACCGATGCCACAGGCGATGGCTCCAAGCGGTGAAATGAAGCCCGCGATTAATTCTGCCAGAAGCACCAGTAGATAAGCAACCGGCGCAGCCTTGATGAGCGCAAAGACATCCTTGAGATTCAATGCAGCGCTGATGGTGCCTTCAGATGCGAGCAATCCCATGGAGGCGGGGAAGACCATCGCCAGCGCCAGCCCATAGAGGAAGGCAAACAGCGTGAAGCAAAGGCTCAACACAGCGATTGCGAAATCTCCATTGCTGCTCGCGCCATCCGAAACGGCTGCCATGATGATGCTGTAGGGAATGGAGACAACAATGATGGGCAAGGAATAAACCAGTGAAACCACAAAGGCTTTAAACCCCATGGAAAGGTCCCGTCCGAAATCGACATCGGGCAGCGGCACCGGATCTCGATGAATGACGCGGTGGGATATCTCCAATCCCCAGCCGATCAAGACCATTTGCCCGATAATGGGAATCAGTGCAATTACTGCAACGAGGGCAATTTTCTTAAACCAATCCGGGTCTTTAAAAACATAACTGAATGCAAGGCCGAAATCCATTCTTCCTCCTCATTATTCCATATATAAAATTTAAGAAACCGGGTGGGAAAATGAACCCGGGAATCGATGGTTTTAAAAATGGAGGTATTCACCCACGTTCAGAACGAAGAGCGTTGCGCCTTTCTTGCCTGTTTCGTCCACGGCGCAGTGATCGCGGACGATCTGAAGAGCCTGTTCGACCTGTTCGTCTTCAAGACCGATCAAGAGGGTGGTGACACCGCGGCGCAGCAAGCCACCGGTGGAGGCGATATGTGTGACGCGGAGATTTTGCGAGGTGAGGGCTTTGGCAACCGCATCCTGGTCAGTATCACGAATGATGGCAATGATCAGTTTCATGGCTATATCTCCTCGTAATGTTCCAATGGAAGGGTGAACACAGTGGCTCCACCGATCGTGATGGGAGTGGGAGCGGGGAGAGGAAGCGGAGCGCTCTCCAACGGTACTGCGATGTATTCAATTCGTTGGCGGCAGGTTTGCTGAAGGGCGGAAAGAACGGCGGGGATGCTGGTGTTGTGGCAGCCGATAAACAGGGTGGTATTACGGCGTCCGAGGAAACCGCCCACACTGGGCAGGCGCGTGACGGAGACCGGGATATTGAGGAGCGCTTCGGTCGCAGCTTCTGCATCCTGTGCCTGAACCACAGCAATCATCATCGAACTGGGGGTTGAGGGGTTGAGATCGGGCATAAAATACCTCCTTGTCGTTAATCCAATGTCACCATTTGCGGCGCAGTGCCCTGAACAGTAATTGTAGAGCCATTATGAAAGGTAATTTGTGCTTCTCTGGCTCGGCGAAGAACGGTGATTCCTCGATATTTTAGCTTAATCTCCCACGGTAGAGGGTTGTAATCGTGAATCAGAATGCAACCTTTCCCCTTCCATTCTACCCCAATCAGTGAAAAAAACAAACTGGCGGATAGCAAACCCTGAAGATTGCCACGCTCTCCGTCTGGTCGTCCGGATTGGACATCCCAACCCCGAAAAAAGGCATGATCGTGCTGCAAGTGGAAGACGGTTTCTTCAAGCAGGCGCATGTATGCAGCCGCAGCTTCACGGCGAAAGTCGTATTTCAGCAGTCCCTCGATCAGAAGCGTGTTCCAAAGCGGGGAAACGATTTTGGGGCTGTAGGCGGAATCGAGAGAGGTGGAAGGAATTCCGCGATCCGCCTGATAACGCGAAGGATTCAAAAAATGATGTGCGACCAGATCCGCGGCGCGTTCGGGAGCGGGGATGCCTGCCCAGAGCGGCAGGTAAAGACTGCAATCATCAGCAGTATGGTCAACGGTTTGCAGATTGAGGTGGTCTTGCGGCGAAAGACCGCGGGCTGTAACCTGATCGATGCGGGTGAATACAAGCCGGCTGGTTGCCACCGCAGTTTTGCCGTACCAACGGAATGCGCGCGGATCCAGACGTTCTTCGTTTTCAATGCCATTCGAAATGCCCCGGATGCACAGAGAGACGGTGTGTGTGTTTTCTTCGAGCGAGGTGATCCGAACTTGAAGCCGAAGAGGATCTGAAGATTTAATTTTGAGATTGGCGTCTTTTTCACCGTCACATTCCCACAGCGACCTGCCAGCTTGACAACCATGGGTATCGCGATCACGATAATGATATGAAAAAGAGTCGCCATCCCACATAGATTCGACCACCTGTTGGAGCGTCTGCCGGGCGGATTGCAAGCGATCTGTGAACTCTGACACGGACAACACCCTGCAAATATTGAGAAGCGCGGATGTTTCGCGGTAGAGCATGGCGCCCAGGGCGGGAGATTCAACCAACGAAGGAGAAACACCCTGATTACCCGGCAGCCACGCATCGAACAGGGGATGGTTCTCCAATCCGGTCTGAAGGGAATTTTCCCATTCAGGCAGACCATCTCCGTCTTGATCGTGCTGAAGCGTAAACCATGTGTTGTAATGGTTTAGCAGCGCAGGAAGGCAGGTATGCAGAAAGTCGGGATCGGGACGAGCAGTGTGGCAACGCCAGACCAGATCTGCCAGCACCGGTTGACTGAGACGGGGAAGGCGAAGGGTGGGGGATTGGGGAGACGAAACCACTTCAGTTGGCGGGTTGAAATCACTGAGAAAATGTTGAATGACCGTCTGAATCTGGTCCACCGCGCCGGGCAGTAATGCAGAGCTCCAATGGAAGGCACTCAGGGCGCTGAGTCTTTCGTGCGGCTGGGTGGGACGGGAGCCATTCTGGTGGGGACGCCAGCCGTTATCGGGTTGGCGTGTGCGGGCAAGAATCAGATCCTCTGCCGCGTTGAAAGCCTGCCACGCGGAATTCTGGCTGAGCATGAATGCCGTATTCCAGTCGGGGCGAGGCGTTTCGATGTCTACACGGTCAAACTGGTTGATCAACTCGATGCGCGCCAGGGCGGGTTCCCATGATTCGGCGGCAGCATGGCGGGCAGCTTCCAATGATGATGATTGGGAAGACATGGCAGCCAGAGCCCAATAGAATTGACAGGAGACACCCGGTGCGAGTGTGACAGAACTGGCAAGCGCTGGAAAGGCGCCGATGCCGGGGAAGGGTCCGCCGGAGAGGTAAAAGACCGGGTAAAGGTCATCGGTTTGCCCGACGAGGGCGGTTTGAAAATCCGAGGCGAAGGGGCGCATGGCGCTGCCGCCTTCCAGCGGGGTAAGCAGGACCACCCAATTCATCTCTACGACATGGGGAAGTTCCCCGGTATTGGTGAGCGTTACCCGCCCACAGAGGACCTGAGAGGATGGAACGCGATAATCCAGTAGAACGTCTATATTCTGGAAGGGCGCACATTGAACGCGAAGCCAATTCGGGTACAGCTTTTGCAACCGGGGTGTTTGATGGAATGTCAACGGATCGGCGACGGTCTGATTGTTCTGTGCAAACTGCGGAAAAAGACGCAGACGTCTGGCGCGCAGCCCATATGTGGTTTCCGCCGCCAGAGCGCGGGGTTCGCCGCCGCCCGGGTTCAATTCCCAGATCTGATCATCGGAAGAATTGATTGCCGCCATACGGGCATCAGCGGCGAGCGTCAAAACCAGTGGATCGGTCAATCCCAGGTTCCAATTTGCCATAGGATAATTTTAGAGGCAGTTGCCGTTAAGGTCAAAGGATTTGTGCTAGAATCGACTACAATATGACAAGAGAGCGATGATGAACGATTCCTATAATTCTAACGATTCTGAATTTCCTACCCAACCGCTGAAGGTGAATCCCGAAACAGAACCCGACCAGGAAGAGACGCGGGTGTTTCGAGCCGACGAATTGAGTGCGGCGGATCAACCTGATGCCGCTCAATCCGAAAACGAAGCGGTAGAAACCGTAACGCCGCCGGTTGTTCCGCCCCGTGAGAAGCACCACGGGTGGTACGATCTGCCCGCGGATGAACAGGCGACG
>JBDKTF010000469.1:0-2485 GCA_039680295.1 Anaerolineaceae bacterium | reverse complement strand
CTGGCGGAAAAGCTGGGCATGGATCCCATGGAACTGCGCCTGAAGAACGCGCTGGACCTGGGCGATACCACCATCACCGGCGACCTGATGGTCCCCGAAGTGGGTGTTGGCATCCGCGCCTGTCTGGAAGCCGTGAAGCAAAAACTGGCGGAACTGCCCCTGCCCGAGGTGGGTCCCGATGAAAAGATCGGCGTGGGCATCGCTGCCGGTATGAAGAACGTGGGTCTGGGAAACGCGCTGCCCGATTCCGCTGGCGCAAAAGTCTCGCTGGAATCCGATGGGACGTTCATGGTGCGCCACGGCGCCACCGATATGGGACAGGGCGTCAACGATGTGATGGCGACCATCGCTTCGCGCACGCTGGATACCCCGCTCAAGTTCATCCGCGTGCACACCGCAGATACCCACGAAGACCCGCCCGGCGGCATGACCACCGCCTCACGGCAGACCTTTGTCACCGGCAACGCCGTGCTCGAAGCCAGCCGGAACGTGCGCCAGCAGTTGTGGCAGGCGGTCAGCGATGAATTCAACGTGCCGGTGGATCAAATCGCCCTGCAAGACGGTGTCTTCGTCAGCCGCGAAAACGGACGTGCCCTGATCAGCCTGAAGGAACTGGCATCCAACGGTCACAGCTTTGAAAGCGACGTCACCTACGATCCCCCCACCACGCAGGCGCCGGGCAAACACGCGCCCGTTCAGGCTCAGCCCGGGAATCCCCCGGTGCACTTCGCCTACGACTTCGGCGCGCAGGCAGCCGTGGTGGCGGTCAATCCCAACACCGGCGCTGTGCGCGTGCTGCGCATCATTGCGGCTCACGACGTGGGCAAATCGATCCTGCCGCGCAACGTCACCGGTCAGATCGAAGGCGGCGTGATTCAGGGCGTGGGCTACGCCACCAGTGAAGCGTACGTGCTGGAAAGCGGCATTCCCAAGACCACCAAGTATAAAGACCTGGGGCTGCTGCGTTTCCGCGATCTGCCCGAAATCGTGCCCATCACCGTCGAAGACCCGCACCCCAGGGGTCCGTACGGCGCCAAAGGCATGGGCGAACTTGTGATTACGCCAACCGCTCCGGCAATTGTCAACGCCATTCATAACGCGGTTGGAATTTGGGTCAACAGCCTGCCAGTCACGAAAGAAAAGGTGCTGGCAGCGATCCAGGCAAAGGAATAGGATCCGACTTATTCCGCTGTATTGGTATATTATCGGTAGCTTCGGAAAAACAAACCGGGTGGCTCACAACGAGCCGCCCGGTTTGCTATATACTGAAATTTTTACTTTTTACCAAAAAGTCCGCCCAAACCCTCTGCCACATCTCCCAGTGAACCGCCGCCTTCCAACAACTGATCCACCTGGGCTGCGATCGGTGCAGGCAACTTGCTCTTGACGAAATTCACCACCAGTTCCACCGCCGTCTTCGCCTGAGCCTCGGTGATGCCCGTTTTCTTCGCCACCAGTTTTACCAGTTCGTCCATGATAATCTGCTCCTTTTCTGGGTGGGCGCATTCCCACCTGACTTAATTTTACCCGAATCGCCCCGGCAGGTAATCTTAATTTTGCGATGAATATTCCCTTTCACGCGCGATGCGGTTGATGTCGTTCGGGACGCTCTGGCGGACACGGAAGCATGTTCGGCTGCATCTGCTTCTCATCAAGATCGAACCCTGCAAGCCAATGGGTAGGAATGAATTTTATACACACAAAAATATTTATATTATATATAAATATGTCGTCAGACTCGGGGTTGTGAACAATCCGTGGGAACGACACGGACGGGCAAGGGACATCCTGTCCACCATTGGGAATGAAATCTTTGCAAATGGTCGTTTCACCCTTGACAAACGCCGTATTTTATATACAATAGTACAAAGATACAATGATACAATTATGGAGGTGAGCAGATTGGATTCTTTAGCCGGAAAGATCAAACTGGATTTTCGCGCCAGCGAACCCATCTACCTGCAGATCGCCAGACAGATTCAACAATTGGTGACAGCGGGAGATCTGCACCAGGGAGATCAGCTCCCCACCGTGCGCGAGCTGGCAACCGAGCTGCGCATCAATTTCAATACTGTTGCGAGGGCATATCGAATGCTGGATGAAAGTCGATTGATATCCACCCAACGCGGACGCGGCACCTATATCTGGGAAACGCCGTCTCCGCAGTCCGTTCAAGAATTGCGCCAGGTTGGCTTGCAGGAACTGGCGCAGAAATACCTTGAGGACGCGCTTCAAATGGGTTTCAGCCCACAGGAAGCCCTGGAAACCCTGAAACGCTGCCTCGCGCAAAATATACCTGATCCGGAGGAAAAATGAGCAAGAAAAATTATCAAACCACAACCGATGATCCAACGCAAGCGGGAACAATCACTTCGTCTCGTTCCAACAAAATCCCCGATAACGTACATGTCAGCGGACCGGCGGGTGTGATCGCCGGTGTGATCTTTTTCGCTGCCATTTTGGGCGCCGCCCTGATGGACGGCAA
>JBDKTF010000307.1:0-2100 GCA_039680295.1 Anaerolineaceae bacterium | reverse complement strand
CCCAGGATCTGTCCCAGCGCGTCCATCTGTCCCGAGACCGAAAAGAGCGTGGCGCGTACGCGCGGATCGGTATGCCCGTTGAGCCAGGCGGTATAATACGGCTCATTCAAATTGCGCGTAAAACTGACGATAAAATACCCGCCCAACGCCAACCCCAGACTGCGCGACATGGCAAAAATCAACAGACCCGCCAGCAGTCCCGTACAACTGCTGACCAGCACCGGGAGATGAGTATGCGGCTTGTTGGGATCCAACCGGCGGCGCACCCACTCAATCCCACCCAGATTCACCAACTGCGTCGCCAGTCTCAGCAAGCCAAACCAGATGACCGGTGAGAAATACGGCAGCGTAAAATCCTGCAGCAAATGTGCCGGATTTAATCGGTCATATCCTTCGCTGTACAACCCCAGGAACAACCCCACCAGCAGAATCGTTTGCAGCATGGGTCGGCGGCGGATCAGCCCGACCCCTTCACGCAGGGTATGCCCCATCTGCTGCCAGGGTTTGCGCTCGCCGCGCAGCGTGGGTTTGAATCCGGTTTCGGGCATCCACCCCGCCAGAAATCCCGCCAGCGCCAGGAACAACACAGCGCTCACCAGAATCGGCACCGTCACATCCAGACTGCCCAGCGCCATGCTGGCAGCAATCCCCAAAAGACTGCCGACGATATTGAGCTGCGACCCGCGCACGAATATCTCTCCGACGCGTTCCTCGCCCACCTCGTCAGCAATCCACGCCTGCCATGCCCCGCTAGTAAAGGTGTATCCCAATCCCCACAGCACCTGCGAAAGTACGATGGGAAAAAAGAACGGCGCCAGACCCATCCACAGAAATGCGATTCCCGTCAGAACATACCCGATGATCACCGATAAACGGCGGCTGTATACATCTGCCACCACACCGGTTGGAATTTCAAACACGAATGCCGAAGCCTCCAGCGCCGTGCCCACCAGCACCAACTGCATCGGATTCAGCCCCACGTTTTTCACGTAATAGATCGATGAAACGGTGAAAATGGAATTGAACAGAAACGATGAGACCACTGCCTCAATCGAGTAAATGGTTGTCGCTGGAAGTCGTTTCAATCAGAAAAGTCCTTTTCTGGCGAGAGTTCAGGCGGCAGCGATTTCCAGACGGAACTTTTCAGAGACGTCAGGCGCGCGCGCGTTGATAAGTGCCCATCCATTCGGCTTGCGCCAGAACATGTCCCCGGATGGCGCGTTCAAATTCCTCTCCGTTCATTCCGGATGGCAAATTTGGCGGCAACCCGAGCGCGTACAGGCGAAAGAAATAACGATGCGGCGTTCCATACGGCGGGCACGGACCGGAGTATCCCGTCCGGCGAAAATCATTCAATCCCTGCGTGCCCACACCGTTCACCTGCGGCAGTTTGGGCAATCCCTCCGCCACACCAGTCAGCCCGGGCGGCAGATTGTATAACAGCCAGTGAACGAATACCCCAAAAGGCGCGTCCGGGTCATCCACCCGCAGCGCCAGCGATGCCGCTCCCACTGGCGGCAGTGTCCAGATCAGATTGGGAGAGCGGTTTTCACCATCACAGGTATAGGTGCGCGGGATCGACGCACCCAATTCAAACGACGGACAGGTAATCGTGAATGCCATGTCAGCCTCCCCGAATGGGTCCAACCGGTTGCATGATTTTATTATAGCGAAAATCAATCTCCGGGGAAGACTTCCTCGGAAAATTCGCCCATCCGTACGCGCTGCATGCAATTTGCATCACCGCGATTGAAAAACCCGGATCGGATCAGTTGCGTTCCCGTGCATCTGGGGCTACACTTTAACCATGCTTTTCGATCACGCGACCTTCATCGGCATCAATCCAACCGGCTCTCGAGCGCCGTATACCTATACCGCGCTTGACGAGAACCTGAAGCTGTTGGCGCTGGGTGAGGGCGAATCGGAAGAAGTGCTGGCGTTTGTGGGCGGTCAGGAGACGGCGATCGTGGCGGTCTGCGCGCCGCGCCGCGCCAACCAGGGGTTGATGAACCAGGAAGTAGTTCGCCAGAACCTCACCCCCCAGCCGCGCCCCGGTCGCTGGATCGATTACCGTCTGGCGGAATATGAACTGCGTCTGCA
>JBDKTF010000012.1:0-2004 GCA_039680295.1 Anaerolineaceae bacterium | reverse complement strand
GGGTGCTTCAAAATACAGGGGTTAAATAAACCATGTTATTCGGCAGGGTGAAGGGAACAGCTATCTGTACGATGAAATATCCGGGCACGGAGGGGCTGAAACTTTTGATCGTTCAGCCGCTCAACCGGCATCTTGCTCCAGTTGGCGCCTGCCAGGTCGCGGCAGATGTGGTGGATGCCGGTATCGGTGATCTGTGCGTGATGGTGCGTTCCCGCGAAGCGGCGCTGGCGCTGCCAGCCGTCAAATTCGTCCCAATCGACCTGACACTGGTGGGGATTGTGGATGAACTGATCGTCCGACCGGACGACACGCTCGATATTACCCTGAAGCGCGGCTTGAACCGGTTTGCCTGAAAGGCTGCTATGATTTTGGCAAAAGTGGTCGGCACGGTTGTCACAACGATCAGTCACCGCGATTATAAGAACCGGCGGTTGCTGGTGGTTCAGCCTCTCGGTATGCCGGGAGAACCGGCGGACGAGGATTTTATCGCGCTGGACAACTCTCATGCCGGTATGGGTGATACGGTGCTGGTGAACCGTGAAGGAAATGGCGCCCGTCAGGTACTGAAGAATCCAGACGCCTGTGTCATTTCTGTGATTGTCGGTATTGTTGATTCTGTATATATCGAAGGGGAGCAGACCGGGTAGACGCTGGCGTTGAAAGGAGTTGAGAATGGGTGATGCGGCAAAGTTGCGCTCTGTAACGATTCACCTGGGTGATCAAGAGGGAAAAATTGAGGAAATCCTTCCAGAGAAAGAAGGATCGGTGAAGATCCGGATCTATGGCTGGAGTCTGGATCACACACATTCTCAGCCGCTGGAACTTACGGAAAACGAGCTGGTCGATATCCTGCAGATGGCTGTCAGAGCCGGAATTATCTCCCCGGAGTTCGTAAAGAATTTCTGTTCCGAATTTGAAATATAGACGCCCCGCCTGACTTTTTGCGCCCGTGTCCTTTCAATTTACTGTTATTCCCAGCGAAGCGATTTAAAGGTTCTTTGCATGAAGAATTTCAAACGATTTATTACAGGCTTCCTGATAGTGCTCATTGTTGGGGGATTCTGGGGCTGCGCAAAGCTGCCAGAATCGAAAACGATCCAACCGCCCACCCTTGAACCCACCTTTCCCCTGCCGACTGCTGTGCCGACTTCCACATCCATCATCCCCGCAGCGAATCAGACCACGAGGATTCCTGACGAAGACGTTGTTTGGAAAATATTGGAGCAGGTCAACAGGGATCGGGTGTTGGAAGATCTGCGGAAAATAACCGGTGAGGCGCCAATCTGTGACGGGAGTGATTGCTTTACCGTAACGAGCCGTCCCACGGGCAGCGAAGGGCTTCAATGGGTAAAGAAGTATGTTTCCGCTGAACTGGATCGATGGGGGTATAGCGTAGCGTTCAAGGATTGGGCAAACGCTGAATATTCAGATCAAAACCTCATCGCGAAAAAGGAAGGATCCACTTTGCCTGATGAAGTGATCTACTTTGTCGCACATCTGGATGGAGTGGGGGATGGTCAGGGGGGAAAGTACCCGGGCGCGGATGATGATGCGAGCGGCGTGGCAGACCTTCTGGAGGTTGCCAGAGTATTAAGGGATTATTCGTTCGAACGCACGGTGATATTTTTGTTTTCAACCGGTGAAGAGCAGGGCGCGCTTGGCGTAAAAAGCTATCTTCGTCAGCTCTCTTCCAAAGAAATGAACGCGATCAAATACGTGATCGACATCGACGTGATTGGATATGACCAGGATCGTGATGGGGTGATGCAGCTGTTTCACGGCGACCATGCTCCATCCAAAGCGCTGACGGAAACAATCCGTGAAATCATGCTGGAATACGGAGTGAATCTGACGCCGGAAATAACCAAAGGGTGTGGTTGAGGGGATGAAGGACCCTTCCGGGCGAAGGGAATCACAACGGCGCTGCAAATTGAGAATTATTATGAAGGCGAACGAAATCCATACGGGCATAGCCCAGATGACACGCTTGCGAATATGAATATA
>JBDKTF010000281.1:0-3145 GCA_039680295.1 Anaerolineaceae bacterium | reverse complement strand
CAAACGACGGCAGAACGACGCGCACGGTGGGGCGGCGACAAAGTTGCCGAAGGTTTCATTCGCATGAGCGTTGGTTGCGAAGACGCACAGGACATCATTTCAGACATTGCGCAGGCTTTGGATAAAGCATAGCGTTAACCCGTTGGAAGGGCAAGATGATCATCTATCCCGACAATGGGATCGTGTGGGGACCTTATTCTTTCTGCTTTGAAATTCCCTTGGTCCTTCAGAGCAATCCCCCGAATGGTCTTACTCTTCCCGGCTGGCTTCCATCCAGAGTCGGTCCCCATCGGTAACGATGCGCACCCACCCCTCCGCAGGTGGATGGATTTCCTGTCCCAGCACCGTCAGCGTGTTGGGACTTTCCATTTCCACGCGGAAATTCTGCCACATCAGTTCCAGTCCCCCATTTTCGGTTGCAGCGAGCGCGGCGCCGTCTCCCAGGTCCACGGTCTCCCCTGCGGTGAGGATGCGGTTGGGAATTTCCAGTTCCTCAAGCGTGCTCTGCACTTCCCGCACCCAGCGGCTGGACGAATCCGGTTCGCCCATCCATGCGGCTGCTGCAGGTGGGCTGCGCTGAAGTGTGTCAGGCGCTGCCGCCAGATCCGCCTTTTCCGACGACGCAAACACCCACAGATCGATTTCCTGCTCCAGAATGGGCAGCCGTCGGTCGAGCAGCGCGGAAAGGCGGCGCGAACTGCCGCCCGCGTTGATCACCACTGCGCGCCGAGAGGGAGTCTGCACCAGCAGCGCCTGCCCGTCCGGGTTGTCCATCACGGTGAGGGTGAGCGTTCCCTGCGGCTGCGCCAGCACCGGCTGCCAGACCAGCACACAGAATCCCGCCAGCGCCAGAGCGGCGGGGGTGAACCAGCGCCAGGTTTTTACCCGACTGCGGACGGTTGGCGACAGGGCAGTCGCCACCAGCAGCAGCGCCGCGAGCACGATCACGCCCTGTCCCAGCGTTCCGACTGGAACACTGGCGTCTGGCAGGCGCGCCAGCAGTTCGACCATGCGGATGGTGTAGCTCACGAACGGCAGCGCCGCCACCGCCAGCACTTTTCCCAGCGGCAGCCAGAGCATTCCCCCCAGCGCGGCGAGCCCGCCCAGCACCATCACCAGCGGCTGCGGCGGCAGCACCAGCGGATTTGCCAGCAGCGACACCCATGAGACGTTGCCAAACTGCAGCGCCATCACCGGCAGACTGGTGATCTGCGCTGCCAGCGTCACCAGCAGATATTCACCCACCAGACTGTTTGCGATCCCGCGCAGGCGCGGCGGCAGATGGTCTTCGCTGAAGCGGCTGAACGCCGTGGTGAAAGACTCGGCGAAGAGCACCAATCCCAGCGTGGCGGTGAACGAAAGTTGAAAGGACACGTCCCAGGGGAGCTGCGGGTTGAGCAGGCAGAGCAGCGCCGCGGTGAACGCCAGCGAGTTCAACCCGTTCTGACGCCTGCCCACCTGCGCCGCGAAAAGCGACAGCCCGCCCATCACAGCCGCGCGCGCCACCGGCGGCTGCGCCCCCACCAGCAGCGTGTAAAGGAGGATGCCGACCAGCGCCGCCGCCGCTCCCCGGCGTGCCCCCAGCCAGCGGGTGAAACCGCGCACGAAGAGTCCTGCCAGCACGGCGATGTTGAATCCCGAAATGGTGATGATGTGCGCCGTGCCGGTCACCTGAAAAGCGCGCTGCAGGTCGGCGGGAAGGTCGTCGTCTGCGCCCAGCAGGATGCCGCGCAGCAGGGCGGATTCGGGCATGGGGAAGAGCGCGGCGAGCGCCCCCGCGGCTTTGCGTTGGATCGCCGCCAGCGCTGAACCGAAGACGGGTCCCTGTCCGTGCGCCAGCAGACGAATGCCGGCGTAGGGCATTTCGCCTTGAATGCCCTGACGCGCCAGCCAGGCGCGGTAAGAGAAGCCTTCTCCGTTCTCTTCGGGCAGGTCGAGCTGCCCGCTGACCTCGATCCGGTCGCCGTAACGCCAGTCGCCGGAGACAGCGATCTGTACCCGCACCCGCCCATCCACCGGGAAGAGGGATTTGTCGGCGCTGCCCAGCAGCGACATCTGCTCGGCGCGCAGGGTGAAGACGGCGCCGGGGTCGCGTGTTTGCGGCGCGGAATCGATCACCCCGATCAGGCGTACGCTTCCGCGTCCGTTGTATGCGCCTACATCGGCGGGCGTCAGCGGGCGCTGCGTTGTGGTCCAGCGGGCGCCGCCCAGCAGGAACGCCGCCAGCAGCGCTGCCGGGGCGATGCGCAGGGCAGTGTTCGTCGTGACCAGATGCGTGAGCCAGGAAGGATGCGGTTTTCGGTGGAGGAGGAAGCGCAGGGCGAGCGTCAACAGGATGGCACCGCCCGCCAGTCCCAGCCAGAGGGTCAGGCTGCCTCCCAGCACCGGAGCCGACAGGATGCCTGCCAGAAACGCCAGCGACAGCCAGAGCAGCGGCATGGCGCTACCCCGGTCCCTTGGCGGTGTGGAGGAGAGGTTTCATTTCCCGAAATACCCCCGCGGAGAGATGAATGTGTCTCTATTATAGATGGAGTTTGTATGGACAGCCCTTTTGATTGACCGGGGAAAAAGCTCAATGCAACGGCTAAGGGGACCTCACCTCAAACCCCTCTTCTGAATGGACCCGCGAGATGGGCAAAATCTGTTCGAGGACATGGGTAACAGTTTTACAGAATGGAACATGAGGGAGATGCTCACTTTCATTGCACACCTGTGCACTTTTTCCCCCTCACATTGCACACTTTGACATATTGCCCTTTTTCCCCCGCGTGCTAAACTGGCTCCATGCCAGCGTATGCTCATCCATCCTGCCTGTCCAGCGTCTTCTTGCCCTCCCTGTTTTCGAAGAAAACGGGGAGGGTCGGGGTGGGGCGTCCTTCGCGTTTATCCTTTTCCCCCTTCGCAATTACAGCTTTATCTTTTTTATCCCCCTCATTCGCTGGATCCGTGTTTATCCGTGGATCATATCTTCAATCCCTTTCGTGTCAATTCGCGGTTCCGGTTTTATCCGTGGACCGCTTTTACTTTTTCGCAGTTAAAAATCGAGGTTGTTTGAGGTTGAATTTTTTTTCTGAAACAACCTCCCCACAGAAAGGACACCCATGACCGACAATCCCGCTCCCTCCAAAAACAAAGGCGGCGCCCC
>JBDKTF010000455.1:0-1642 GCA_039680295.1 Anaerolineaceae bacterium | reverse complement strand
TTCATCTCTCCATACAACTAATTTGATCAGCAACCTGCGCAGCAGAATGCTGTACAGATGAATTTCCTTTATGACTCGATTTTCGCTTCCTCCCGCCAGGACTGCCATGCCAGCAGGCGAGTTTCAATGAGAACTACGGCGCTGTAAAGCGCCAACGCCATGACCACCAGGGTGAAGATGGCGACGAAAACCAGCGCGGTATCATACTGACCGCGTCCCACGTTGATCAGGAAGCCCAATCCGCGGTCTGAACCGACAAATTCGCCCACCACTGCGCCAATTACCGAAAGTGTGGCGCCGATGCGCAATCCGCCCAGAAAAACGGGCAGCGCGGCGGGAATTTCGAGATGACGGAGCACCTGCCCCTGGGTGGCTTCGAGAGACTGCATCAGATCGCGCAGGTGGTCGGGCACTGAGCGGACGCCCACCACCGTGTTGACCAGCACCGGGAAGAAAACGGTCAGCGCGCAAACCAACACCTTGGAAAACATGCCGGGTCCAAACCAGATGACCAGCAGAGGAGCGATGGCAACCACCGGAATCGCCTGGCTGGCGACCAGGTAGGGTCCCACCAGGCGTTCAAGCGCGTGCGATTTTGCCAGCAGATAGCCCAGAACGGTCGCCATACCCGCGCCCAGCGCCAGCCCAAGCAGCACTTCCACCAGGGTGATCCAGAAATTACGCAGCAGGCTGCCGTCTGCCAGAGCGCGCAGCAGGCGCTCCCAGACATCGATTGGACCGGGCAAGATAAAGGTGGGGAATTGTCCGATGGAGACGATGATCTGCCACAGCAGCAGGAAGAGGATAATGGAAAGGAGAATCATCGCCCAACGCTGGCGGGTGAACTGTTTCAGCCACTGCCGGGGAGCGAAGGTTCCATGCGAGACGTTAACGGTCATGACAGTAAAAAACCCCTGAATCGTTGCGATCGGGGCAGGAAGGCAGGTAAAAAGCCGGATCTGAAAACAAAAAGCCCGAAAACACAAGGTTTTCGGGGCAATTAAATCAGACCTGGAACAATCAGGTCGAACATCCTTCTTGCATCCGGACTATACCGTCGGCTCCGGAATCACACCGGATCATGCGCTGTCGCTCGTGGGCTTCCTTTGCAGGTTACCACCGATCGGGAATTGGGGGGAAAACCCCGCACCCTGCCCCGAAGGTTCTATTGAATTAAACCAAGTATATTCCAGATTGAACGGCTGTCAAGTGATTATTGTACAAACATTCATAACATCCATCCTGCCAGGGGGTGTTTGAATTGAAATGATAACCATCCATGACTGATCCATAGGGGGCGATACACCCCAGGTCGCTCCCTATGGTCAGATCGCAGGCGGTTACTCCGCGACGAGAAAACTGAAGCTGCCTTTTGCATCGACTCCGGTGACGGAAAACGTATATTTTCCTGTTTCAGGAATTTCGATGGAGAAATCGCCTGAGGTGGCGTCGTTGGCTTTATAAATTTCCTTGCCGTTGGAATCTGTCACAAAAACATCCAGATGCCCTGATTCATTGACAATGCTGACATCGATGACTGTCCCCTGTTCCAAATCCATCTCATGCTTTTCCGTTTGATTGAGAACAGAATAATCTTCTACGAACTGGGTATCGTTGCTCGAGCGGTTGCCATTGAATACGG
>JBDKTF010000529.1:0-2096 GCA_039680295.1 Anaerolineaceae bacterium | reverse complement strand
ACCCTCTATCACGATGAGCCGGGCGGGAAGGTGCGCCTTCAGGTGTGCACTGACGTGGCATGCGCCATGCGCGGCGCGGATGAATATCTGAACAAATTGTGTGAGCACCTGGGTATTCGCATAGGCGAAACAACGCCGGATGGATTTGTCACCGTGGAAGAGGTCAAATGCCTTGCCGCCTGTGATCACGCTCCGATGTTTCAGGCGCAGACGGGTGACGACATCTCTTATCACGAAAACCAGACCGTTTACGGCACCCTGGCGTGGATCGAAACCCTGCGCGAGCACATGAAGGGAGGCGCGGCATGAGCGAGTATGTGCTGCTTCGTCATCGCCAGATTCCAGACCTCAAGGAACTGCCGGTCTACCTGAAAAACGGCGGATTCGAAGCCTTCCGAAAGATTGTGACCGCGGGCAAACCCGAACAGGTGATGGCAGATGTGAAAGCCTCTGGTCTGCGCGGGCGCGGCGGCGCGGGTTTTCCAACCGGCGTCAAATGGTCCTTCCTGCCCAACAATATCTTTCCCCATTATGTGGTTGCCAACGCCGACGAATCCGAACCCGGCACCTTCAAAGACCGCGAAATCCTCGAAAACAACCCGTTCCAGTTCCTCGAAGGGCTGGCGATTGCCTCTTACGCGGTGCAGGCGCACACCTCTTATGTGTACCTGCGCGGTGAGTTCTGGGGGATTGCCCGCCAGTTGGACCGCTGCATCGAAGCCCTCGAAACTGCGGGTCTGTTGGGTGATCACCTTTTCGGCAGCGAATATTCGCTGCGCATTCACACGCACTTGGGGGCGGGTGCTTACATCTGCGGTGAAGAAACCGCCCTGCTCGAATCGATGGAAGGCAAACTGGGACAGCCGCGTTTGCGCCCGCCTTTCCCGGCGGTGGAAGGGTTGTTTGGCAAACCCACGGTCATCAACAACGTGGAAACACTCACCAATCTGCCCATGATCCTCGCGCGCGGGGTGGAATGGTTCCGCTCGTACGGCACGGAAAAAAGCCCCGGCGTCAAAATTTTCTCGCTTTCCGGGCGGGTGAAGTGTCCCGGCAACTATGAGCTGCCCCTCGGCACCACCTTCCGTGAACTGATTTATACCCACGGCGGCGGAATCATCGATGACGCTGCCATCAAAGCCATTATGCCCGCCGGCGCGTCTTCCGGGCTGATCGTTGCCACCGACGAGGCGTTGGATACCCCCATGGATTACGAATCCACCACCGTGCTGGGTTCGCCGCTCGGTTCCGCCTCGGTGATGGTGTTGGATGAAACGATCCGCATGGATTGGCTGGTGAACAAAACCGTGGCATTTTTCAAACACGAATCGTGCGGCAAATGCACCCCCTGCCGCGAGGGAACCTACTGGATGAATGTCCTTACCCGCCGCATTGGGGCGGGGAAAGCCGAACCCGGCGATGTGGATCTGCTTAACGAAGTGGCGCATGAGATGCAGGGCAAATGCCTGTGCGCGCTGGGCGAGTTCTCCACCATGGCGGTCACCTCAAGCATTGAAAAGTTCCGGGCAGACTTTGATGCCCAACCGGGGAGATGACTTTATGGGTAAGATGATCACGCTCACAATCGACGGTCAGCCGGTCACCGTGCCAGAAGGTACCCTGGTGGTGAACGCCGCCAAAAAGATCGGCATTGAAATTCCCGTCTTTTGCTATCATCCCAAAATGGAACCTGTGGGGATGTGCCGGATGTGTCTGGTGGATATCGGGCGTCCGGTGATCGACCGCGCCACAGGACAACCCGTGCTCGAAGCCGATGGTTCGCCAAAGATCGGTTTTGGTCCCAAGCTCGAAACCGCCTGCACCACGCCGGTTTCTGCGGGCATGGTGGTGGTCGGCATGAGCGACAAAGTGAAAGCGGCGCGGAAGGACGTGCTTGAGTTTTTGCTTACCTCGCACCCGCTGGACTGCCCGGTCTGCGATAAGGGCGGAGAATGTCCCTTGCAGAACCTCACCATGCATTTTGGTCCGGGGCAGAGCCGCTTCCTTTACGATGAAAAGATGCACAGCCGCAAGCATGTGCCCCTCGGCGACCTGATCCTGCTGGATCGGGAGCGCTGCATCCAGTGCGCGCGCTG
>JBDKTF010000020.1:0-7782 GCA_039680295.1 Anaerolineaceae bacterium | reverse complement strand
AGAATGGATTTCGCCGAATAGCGGGCGATGCCTTTGACGCTGTACGGTGTGTGGAACAGGATGGCGTCGGCGGCGCGCAGTCCGCTCTCCACGGCAACACGGATGCCTTCGCCCATATCCGTTGTCGCCAGCCCGGCGGCATCGCCGATCCGATAGGCGTTTTCCACCTGCGCCACGGTCTGATCTGCGCGCAGATAATAACTTTCTCCCCGGGGGTTGAAGGTGTGACCGCGCACCAATTCCAGCCGGTCCAGCTTTTCTTCCAGCAGGGTCCAGTGCCGGTGGAGCGTATCTCCCCTGGCTTTCAGGTCGGCGGCAAGCCCGCCCACCCCCACATTCACAACCCCGCCCGCTTTGGGAAAATACCACGAATATCCCCGCAGATCATTTTCAAAGAACCATGCGCGCATATCCGGATCGGCTTCTGGATAGGTGAACTCCTCCTCCTGCGCCACGATGAGTCTCCCCGGTTCGCGCGGCGGGAAAAATGTTCGCGCCACCGGGCAGTGCGTCCCGCCTGCGCCAACCAGATAACGACAGGCATAGGTTCCATCGATGATGTAGCGTCCGCCCTCGCGAAGGATGGACGCTACGCGGTGTGTTTCCACCGGAGCGCCTGAGCGGTGCAGCAGCCAGTGGTCGAATTCCATGCGGCGGACCGCGTACTGGCGGGTGGGTATGGTGAAATGCATCCCATAAATGTAGATGCTGAAGCGCCTGTAATGGGTGAGCTCGTGCGGGTATTCCGCGGGACTAATTTGCAGGGCGCGAAAGATCTCAGGCGGGACCCAACCCGCGCAGGTTTTCGGTCGCGGAAAAGACTGCGCATCCAGCACCAGGCAGTCGATGCCGTTCTGGCACAGCCGTCCGGCGCAGGCGGCTCCGGCGGGACCGCCCCCAACAATGATCACTTCGGCTTCAATCATGGCGCATCAACTCATTCGGCAATCCGGCTGGGGCGTGACCCGGCCGGTGAACACGACCTGCCACAACTGCTGATAACGGGCGCGAAATGCTCCGGCGCTGTTGAGCAGGTAATACCGCCACATGCGGTAAAAATGATCGTCATATTTCTGGTGCAAATCCTCCCAGGCGCGTTCGAAATTGGCGTGCCACGCCATCAATGTGCGGTCGTAATCGGGACCGAAGTTTTGCCAGTCTTCCATCACGAAGCGGTCCTCCATGGCGGCGCCCAGACGGGCAATGGACGGCAGCATTCCATTGGGGAAGATGTAACGGTCGGTCCACGGTTCTCCGGCGGAGAGGGAGCGGTTGGCGCCAATGGTGTGAATCAACCCGATGCCGTCCGGCTTCAGGCAGCGTTCCACCACGTTCATATAGGTTCGATAGTTTTTTGCCCCCACATGTTCCATGATGCCGATGGAAATGACCGCGTCGTATACACCCTGCACCTCGCGGTAATCCTGCAGGCGCAATTCCACCGGCAGCCCCCGGCAGAGCTGCATCCCCAGCGCCACCTGCTCTTTCGATACGGTTACCCCCAACACCTGCGCGCCGTATTTTTCGGCGGCGTAGCGGGCGAAACTGCCCCAACCGCAGCCCAGTTCAAGGATGCGCATACCGGGCTGGACCCCGATTTTGCGGCAGACCAGATCCAGCTTGGCTTCCTGGGCTTCATCCAGCGTGGAGGCACGCTTCCAGTAAGCGCAGGTGTAATTCAGACGTTTGTCGAGCATGGCGCGGTACAGGTCGTTGCCCAGATCGTAGTGACGCTGCCCCACCTGATACGCCCGCTCGGTGGATTGAAGGTTGAAGAGCCTGGCGCGCAGCATGGGGATCATCAGGTTCCAACGGGTGCTGATCTTCATCTCCAGGTTGGCGCGCAGCGCTCGATCGACGAGCTGGTCAATGGCTTCGCAATCCCACCAGCCGTCCATGTAAGATTCACCCAGCCCCAGCGTGGCGTCGCGCAGCAGCCGGTCGTAGAAACGCGGATCACGAATGACAATATCCCACGGACGACTGCCGTTGATCTGGATATCCGTCGGTTCCAACAGGGCGCGCAGGATCCCTTCAGATGATTTCGCAGCCATTTTTCCTCCTGTAAATGATGTTGCAAACGATCAGGATGAGGCGGCGTTGAAGAATTTGGACACCGGGTACGCAGGATTTTCAGCCCAAAATAGTCAATTCCACTCCTTCGTGCTTCCATGGCACACTCATGGCTGAATCTATTATCCGATATATTTTGCGTTTTCGATTCATGTTTTATCTTCCAGCGCTTTCCCATCCAGAACGGTTGAAACGATAACAAAAATCCAAGATTATCGTCACTTTTTTACGGTGGGCTCTGTAGGTATAATCAAGTGGGCTTTTTTTACGGCATGGATGAAATTGTTTGATTGAATTCGGTGGAAATAAAGGAGTTATCTATGTCATCCATGAATGAGATTCTGGCAGTGATCCTGGGCGGTGGGCGCGGCAGCCGACTCTATCCATTGACCAAACTGCGCTCAAAACCCGCGGTGCCAATTGCGGGGAAGTACCGTCTGATCGATATTCCCATTTCCAACTGCATCAATTCAGGTATTTACCGGGTGGCGGTGCTCACGCAGTTCAATTCAGTATCGCTGCACCGGCATATTTCACTCACCTACAACTTCGACACCTTTCACACCGGTTGGGTGCAGATCTGGGCGGCGGAACAGACCATGCAAAGCGCCGACTGGTATCAGGGCACGGCAGACGCGGTGCGAAAGCAGCTTAACGAAATTCAAGCCACCAACGCCAAATATGTGCTTATTCTGGCAGGCGACCACCTGTACCGCATGGATTACGCTGCCATGGCGAATTCTCATTGGGAGTCGAATGCGGATATCACGGTGGCGGTACAGCCGGTGCGCAAGGAAGACGCCGGTCGGTTCGGCATTCTCAAGCGCGACCCTCGCAGCTGCCAGATCACCGCATTCGCCGAAAAGCCCAAAACCCCTGAACTGCTCCAATCCATGATCAGTCGAGACGATCCCGCCAGCCCATATCTGGGTTCGATGGGTATCTACCTGTTCAAAACGGAAGCGCTGGTGGATCTGTTGAGCAACAACGCCTTTGACGATTTTGGGGGGCAGGTCATTCCGCATGCCATTCAGGGATACAATGTTTGCGGTTACGACTTCGAGGGTTACTGGGAAGATATCGGAACCATCCGGTCGTTTTATGAGACCAATCTGGCGCTCACGCAGCCCAACCCGCCCTTTAATTTCTACGACGCGACAAGCCCCATTTATACCCATGCGCGTTTTCTGCCCGGATCCATTGTGGAAGACAGCAGTCTATTCCACGTGCTGTTATGTGATGGATGCCGCGTTCAACATGCGGAAATCCGCCATTCCATTCTCGGTGTGCGCAGTCAGGTGCAGGAAGGCGCCAGAATCGTCGACAGCATTGTGATGGGCGCAGATGCCTATGAAGATCAGGCAGAACTGCCGGGGGATAAGATCCCCATCGGTATTGGTCCGGGCTGCCAGATTGAAGGCGCCATCATCGACAAGAACGCCCGCCTTGGGGCGGGCGTGATCATTCGGCGTTTCCCGGATAACGCCGAACTGGACGGCGACCAATGGGTGGTACGGGATGGCATTGTAGTCATTCCCAAGAATGCCACGTTGCCGCCGGGGACGATCATCGCGCCAGAAGGATCGGTTTAGCATATTTCGAGGATCCGTGGGAGGCGGCTGATCCAAAACCAACCAGAACGGATGCTCGAAAATTTTTAGCCAAGGAGAGAATGTATGGAAGGAAAATTGAAAGAAGGGGTCCCAGAAGAAGACCAGAATATTTCGGTCACCTGGCACGCCTTGAGCGCTGAAGATGTGCTTAAGGAATTAAAAACGCCCGAACAAACCGGTCTTTCAAGCGCCGAGGTGGCTGAACGCCAGCAGAAGTTCGGCTCCAACGAATTGCGAGAAGCACCCCGCCCAAGCTTCTTTCAACTGGTTATCGAACAGTTGAAGAGCCTGGTGATCATCCTGTTGATTGTGGCATCGGTTGTCTCCGCCTTGCTTGGCGAAACGGTGGACGCCATTGTCATCATTTCCATTGTGATTCTCAACGCCGTGCTGGGGGTCATTCAGGAAAGCCGCGCCGAAGAGGCGCTGGCAGCCCTCAAGAAGCTGGCTGCGCCTGAAGCCCAGGTACTGCGCGACGGGCACCGCGTGTCGGTCCCCGCGCGTGAACTGGTCCCTGGCGACATGATCTTCCTCGAAGCCGGCAATTACATCCCGGCAGATGTTCGTCTGCTGGATGCGGTGAACCTGCGCGTGGAAGAAGCTGCGCTGACCGGCGAATCGGTGCCGGTGCAGAAAAACGCCAGCTCGGTTCTGCAGCAGGATGTTCCCCTGGGCGATCGCAAGAATACCGCTTTTATGGGTACCATGGTCTCTTACGGGCGCGGACGCGGTGTGGTGGTTGCGACCGGTATGCATACCCAGTTGGGCATGATCGCCACCATGCTGCAAAATGTGGGGCAGGAACAAACCCCCTTGCAGAAGCGCCTGGACGACCTGGGTCGAATTTTGGTCTGGGCTTCACTGGCAATCTGTGGTCTGGTATTTCTGGTCGGCTTCATCCGTGCCGTCGGTTCGCTTGGCGGTTTCTCGCAGCTCTTTACCGCCGAAGGCTTGCAGGAGGTGGTTGATCTGTTCATGATCGCCGTCAGCCTGGCGATTGCCGCCGTGCCTGAAGGTCTGCCCGCAGTGGTGACCATCAGTCTGGCGCTGGGTATGCAGGAGATGGTCCGCCGACACGCGCTGATCCGCCGCCTTTCTTCGGTGGAAACACTTGGTTCCGCCACGGTCATCTGCTCGGATAAAACGGGCACGCTCACTCAAAACGCCATGACCGTCACGCGCATCTGGGTGGATGGTCATTTCATTGACATCAGCGGAACCGGTTATAAACCCGAAGGTGAATTCTTCATCGAGGGCAAGAAGATCAATATGCGTGACTATCCCGGCGCGCTGACCACGCTGTGGATCGGCACCCTGAATAACGATGCCCAGTTGGAACAGATGACCGCGGAAACCGGTGAGATCTCCCACCGCATCATCGGCGATCCAACCGAAGGCTCCATTCTGGTGGCAGCCGCAAAAGCCGGTTTGCTGACCGAAACCCTGCACTCTGCCTTCCCGCGCTCGGGCGAAATTCCCTTCGACTCGGTGCGCAAGCGTATGGTCACCGTGCACACGCTGGTGGATCCGCGCATGGAAATTGCTCCATCTGCGGTCGCCGGGCGCACCGAACAGTACGCCATCGCCGTGAAGGGCGCGCCGGATGTGGTGCTGGGTCTGTGCACACACTATCTGGATATCGACGATCAGACGATCAAGCCGCTGGATGAAATTGCGCGGCAGAAAATTCTGGCAGCCAATGATACGCTGACCCAGGACGCCCTGCGCGTGCTGGGAATGGCTTACCGCGTCATTTCAGCCCTGCCGGAACAAGAAAATAACGATAATCTGGAAAAAGATCTGATTTACGCCGGGTTGATCGGCATGATCGACCCTGCCCGTATCGAAGTCACCCCGGCGCTGAAAACCGCACGCGGGGCAGGTATTCGCACCATCATGATTACCGGCGACTATCCCAATACCGCCCGCGCCATCGCCGAGAATATCGGACTGCTCCGACCGGGTCACCAGGTGCTCACCGGCGGCGCGTTGAACGATATGGACGACGCCACCCTGCAGCGTGAAGTGATGCGCACAGATGTGTTCGCGCGCGTTTCTCCAGAACACAAGATGCGCATCGTGGATGCATTGCGCGCCAATGACGAAGTGGTCGCCATGACGGGTGACGGCGTGAACGACGCGCCCGCCATTAAACGTTCTGATATCGGCGTGGCAATGGGGATCACCGGCACGGATGTGGCGAAGGAAACCGCAGACATGGTGCTGACCGATGACAACTACGCTTCCATCGTTTCCGCGGTGGAGCAGGGACGCGTCATCTACGCCAACATCCGCAAGTTCGTCTTCTTCCTGCTGTCTTCAAACGTTGCAGAGATCATGATCATCTTTTTGGGGACACTGGCAGGGCTGCCTGCGCCGCTGACAGCCATCCAACTCTTGTGGCTCAACCTGCTCACCGACGGCGCCCCCGCGCTGGCGCTGGCAATGGAAAAGGGCGATCCGGATGTGATGGAACGCAAACCGCGTCCAAAGAACGAATCGATCATCAACAAATCGATGCTGACCGGCATCATCATCCAGACCATCACCCAGACCTCGGCAGTGTTGATCGCTTTCTGCACCGGGTTGATCTGGGAACTGGCGAATCAGGGTTTTGTCATTCCAGAAGGCATGACCGGGCTGGGATACCTGCTTCAGTTTACCAACTGGCAGCATCTCGAAGGTCTGCGTACCGCCGAAACCATGGCGTTCATGACTCTCTCGCTGTGCGAATTGTTCCGCGCCTTTACGGTGCGTTCCGAGCGGACTTCACTCTTCCGCCTGGGTTTCTTCTCCAACAAGTGGATGCTGTACGCGGTGGGCGCTTCCATTGCGCTGCTGCTGCTGGTGGTCACCATTCCGTTCCTGCAGGATATCTTCAATACCCATAATCCGAGCCTGCGTGAATGGGTGCTGGTGCTGAGTCTGGCGATTGTCCCGGCGATTTCCGAGGAAATCACCAAATTCTTCCAACGCCGCGCTGACGCAAAAGCACGGGCTTAGGCAAAGTACCACGATTCCACGCTGAAAACGAGCATGGATAAACAATACGGGGCTGGTGCAAAACCAGCCCCGTAAATGTTTAATTTTCAGAAGAACTCACATCATCTTGTTGCCGCAGTTGGGGCAGAACTTGACCCCGGCTGCCACTTCAGTGCCGCATTCCGGGCAAAACCGCGGGGCAGGGGCGGCGGCTTCGGGCGCAGCGATTTCGGGTGCTGCCGGTGCGGGTGCAGGAACCGGCGCCGCGGGCACAGGCGCTGGAGCGGGCGCGCCCGCCGATTCGTAAACCTCGGCGTTGATGTGCTGAATTTCATCGGATTTGTCCGCTGCCTGCTTTTTCAGGTCTGTGATCTGCGCGCAGACGTCGTCGAGTACCGGCGCTGGATCAATGGGATTGGTGAACTGTTGATAAACCATTTCTCCCAGTTTCATCATCTGAGCATCGATCTGGTGCTTGATCTGTGATAATTCGCCCTGGGTGCGGTTCACACGGGTCAATTTTTCTGCTTCAAAAGCCACCTTGCCCGCGCCGCTTTTTAACTTTCCAAAGAAATCAGACATGGGTTCCTCTCTCTGAACAGATGGTTGAATGATGGATAGGAATACTATACACGATTTTTCCCCATCCCGAGTATGCAAATTCGTCAGCAATCCGGCGCGCTCCCCGGCGACTGCGCCGGTCGTTTGCTGCGCCCGATCCACGGGGCGGCGGCGTCATCTGGTACAATAAAAACATGAGCGCTCCTTTCGATGTGCGCGTCTTTTACGATCGTTTCTCCTCACCGGTGACGGAAGTCGACTGCGGCAGCCTGTGCGCGCCGCACAATCTCAACGGCAAGCCTTTTTGCTGCGACATCTGCCATACCGTGCCGGTGGCGTATCACGCCGAGTGGGAGGATCTGCAGGCGCGCACCGATCTCTGGCACGTCTGGCGCGGGGACGAATGCGCATCCGACCCGTGCGACCCGGCGGTCCTGCGGGACCAGACCCCCGATCACCTGCTGCTGCTGGCGTGCCGCGGACCGGCGTTCTGCCAGCGCGAATACCGTTCCTCCTCCTGCCGGATGTTCCCATTCTTCCCTTACATCACGTC
>JBDKTF010000135.1:0-4359 GCA_039680295.1 Anaerolineaceae bacterium | reverse complement strand
TCGGCATGGTGCTGCTGGCGCCGATTGGCGCGCAGTTCTTTGTCAAAGACATTTCAGCCACCCACCTGATTCTGGTCTACGGCGTTTCCATCCTCGGGTCGCTGGTGGCGGAAACTTCCGCCGGCGTCTTGCAGGTGGGGAACCATTTTCGCTCTCAGGCGATCATTAATCTGATGCAGTCGGTGGTCACGGCGGTGATGATCGTGATTGCTGCGATCACCCATGCCGGGGTGTGGTTTGTTCTCTGGGCGTATCTGTTGGGCAAGCTCATCCTGGGAATTCTACCGGCGGTGGTGGCGCTGCGGCGGCTGCCCGAAATGCTGGGCAAGGACTGGTGGCGCGCCTCGTTTCACCTGCTGCCTTCCAAACGTGAACTGGCACGGTTTGCCATTTCCACCAACCTGAGCGGGACGATCAACATGGTCGCGCGAGACAGCGAGGTGCTGTGGGTTGGATGGTTCTTCTCGCCGGTGGAAGTGGGCTATTTCAAGGTGGCGCTATCGTTGATCAATCTGATTGTCATGCCGATCACACCCTTCATCAGTACCAGCTATCCAGAAATTACCCGCGCCATTGTCTCGCAGCAGTGGGCGCGGCTGCGCAGCCTGCTGCGGCGCGTCACGCTGATCGCCGCGGGTTGGACGGGCGCCGTGGCGGTGGGTTTGCTGGTGCTGGGCAAGCCACTGCTCTTTCAGCCCTGGAATCTGTTTGGGCATTCCTTCCACATTTATAAAGCTGAATATTTGCCCGCGTATGGGGTATTGTTGGTGCTGCTGGTGGGATATGGGGTGGCGAACACCTTTTTCTGGAACCGTTCGCTGCTGCTGGCGCTGGATAAGCCCGATTTTGCTTTCTGGGCAGCGCTGGGCTGCATGATTGCCAAGGTGGCGCTGGCGTTCGTGCTGGTGCCGCGATTGGGGTATCTGTGTGAAGCCTGGCTGTTGAGCGGCTATTTTGTGCTCTCGGTGGGACTGATTCTGGCGCGCGGACAGACGGAATTGAAACGGCGCGAGACCGCGCCGCTGGGAGCGGCAGGATGAACATTGTTTGCATTGCGACTTCGCGGGTGCCTTCCAATACCGCCTACAGCATTCAGGTGATGAAAGCCTGCCATGCGCTGCGGTTGGCGGGGCACCGTGTAACGCTGCTGCTGCCGGGTGATGCGTCTGCACCGTGGGAAGAACTGGCGGGACCCTACGGGTTGGAGCAGCCGTTCGAGATTGAATGGCTGCCCGTGAATCCGCGGTTGAAGCGTTACGATTTTGCCTGGAAAGCGGTAAGGCGCGCGCAGGCATTGGGCAGCGATTGTATTTATAGCTGGCTGGTGCAGGCGGCGCTGCTGGCGGTTCAGCGGCACATTCCCACCGTTTTTGAACAGCACGACCGTCCTACCGGAAAGATTGGTCCGTGGTTGTTTCGCAGGTTTATGCGGGCAGAGGGTAAAAAACGGTTGGTATGCATCACCCGTGCACTGCAAACCGTGGTGGAAGACGAAAACGGCTTAAGGTTTGACCCTCACGAAGTGGTGATCGCACCCAACGGCGTGGACCTGGAGCATTACGCTGGTTTGCCGTCTCCCGAGGAGGCGCGGCGGCAGTTGGGTCTGCCGGAAGGATTGACGGCAGGGTACACCGGTCATTTTTATGCCGGACGCGGTATGGAGGTGCTGGTGACGCTGGCGCAGTGCAACCCGGCGGTGAATTTTCTGTGGGTGGGCGGACGCGCGGCGGATGCGCAGGCGTGGCGCGAAAAAATCGCCCAGATGGGTCTGCGCAACGTGACGATGACCGGTTTTGTGGAACAGGCGCGGGTGCCGCTGTATCAGGCGGCGGCGGATGTGCTGCTGATGCCCTACGAACACGCGATTGCCGGGTCGAGCGGGGGAAACTCGGCGGATATCTGCAGCCCGATGAAAATGTTTGATTACATGGCAGCCGGACGCGCCATTCTCACCAGCGATCTGCCGGTGATCCGTGAGGTTTTGAATGAGCAGACCGCGGTGTTCTGCCCCCCGGAGGATGCGGGAGCGTGGCAGATGGCGCTGGCAGAACTGCTGGAAGATGATTCCCGGCGCAGTGCGCTGGCGGCGCGGGCGAAAGCCGCAGCCGCACGTTACGGGTGGCAGGCGCGCGCCGAACATATTCTGGAAGGATTTTAGACCGGATGTCTGGCGAACGCAGTACAGAAAAGTTTCCGCGCGGATGGTTTGGATTGACGCTGGGCGTGGCGGTTGCGCAGCGGGTGATCTTATGGCTGTGTTATCCGCCGGTGACGTTGAATGATACGCCTTCCTATTGGCGTCTGGCGGGCGCTGTGGCAAAGGGTTTTCAAAATTACGACGGCACCCGTACGCCCGGTTACCCGGCGCTGCTCGCGCTGGCAGGCAGCGACCGTGCCGTTTATTTGATTCAACTCGCCATGGGGCTGCTGATTACGCTGATGGTGTTCTTCATGGGCTGGAAAGCCGCCGGAAGTCCGACGTTTGGCGCGGCGGCGGGGCTGGCGCATACGCTCAACCCGGGACAATTTTTCTTCGAAGCCAATTTGATCACCGAAACAGCCGGGACCTTCTGGATGATGCTGGTGCTTCTGGGCGTCTTTTTCTGGTTCCACCGACCCGGGCGGCGCAGTTTGTGGCTGGCGGCAGGCATCAGCACGGCGGGCGCGCTGGCGGGGCTGACCCGTCCGCTGTATCTGTTCATTCCCTTCTGGGTGGCATTGTGGCTGCTTTCGGCGCGGCAGAGCGAGATCCGTCCGCTGCGCGCGGTGCGGTTGGGTAAATGGCGGCTGGATCTCGCGGCGCTGATCATGGGTGCGCTTCCGGCGCTGCTGCTGATTGGCGCGTGGGTGAACTTTATTTATCAGAATTATCACGTGCTCAGTCCCAGCGCCATGACGGGGTACAATTTGATCCAGCATACCGGTTATTATTTCGAAGACGCGCCCGATCAATATGCCGCTCTGCGCGACACCTTTTTGAAATACCGCGACGCGCGCATCGCCGAATACGGTACAGCGGGCAACGCCATCTGGAATGCAATCCCGGAGATGCAGAAAGTTTCTGGATTGAGTTTTTACGACCTTTCCCGCGTGCTGCAGAAAATATCGATCCAGCTCATTCTGGAACACCCGGGGCAGTATTTGCATTATGCGGCTCAAGGCTGGTGGTATTTCTGGCGGGCGCCGGTCTATTGGACCCCCGCGCAGATTTCGCCCGGGTGGCTGCGTTCGCTGATGGGCGGAATGGTGCTGGCGGCGCGCGCGGCGCTTTTCGGCGCCAACCTCGTTTTCCTGTTGACCAGCGCGGCAGCATTGTTTTCGCGAAAATTACGCCGCGCCTGGCGAATCAATATTTTCTGGGCGTTTACGGCTGCCAGTGTATGGGTTACGTCGGTCATGCAAACCCTGCCGGATCACGGCGATAATCCGCGTTTTCTGGTTCCCACGCAGACCTGGGTGGTGCTGTGGGTGTTGTGGGTGGCGTGGTGGTCTTTTCAAACCTGGCAGGTACACAAACAATCCATCATGAAGCGGAATGACCCCCTATGAATAATGCGTTGAAATACGTTCGTCAACACTTTGTGTACATTTTGCTGGCATCGGTGGCGCTGGGGGCGCTGCTGCCTTTGCTTTATGGACAGGGAGAATTTCTCCCCGGGTGGCTGGCGGCTGCCGTTCTGCTTCTGCCGGGGCTGCTGCTGGCGGTTTTTCTGTGGCGCTGGACGGGCGGGGGACGACCGCTTTTTGCAATGATGCTGGCAGCGCTGTTGGTGCGCCTGTTGGTGGGTGGAATCTTCGTGCGGACACTGCCCGTGTTTGGGTATCCGAATGAAGAGACCAACCGCACGGGTTACGTGTTTTACGACGCTTTCATCCGCGATGGACAGGCGTGGGATCTGGCAAGTTCCGATCAGCCTTTGAGTCTGGCGTTTGGCAATAACCTGATCAGCGATCAATACGGCGGTTTATTGTGGGTGAGCGCGTTGATCTACCGGGTGCTCAGCCCCGACGTGCCGCGCCCGTTCCTGATTGTGCTGTTGGGAACGCTGGTGTTTACTTTGGGGCTGGCATTCTACTGGAAGGCGGTGCGTGCGCGCTGGGGGGATCAGATTGCCCGCTGGTCGGGCTGGATTCTGGCGCTTTACCCTGCCTCGGTGGAGTTGGGCGCTTCTCAAATGCGCGAGCCTTTCCTGATGGGTTTCATCTGCGTAGGGATGTGGGGCGCGGGCAGATTGGTGGAACACGACCGCAAAGGTTGGATCGGACTGGCGACAGCGCTTTTGGGACTGGGTCTTTTTTCCTGGCGGGTGGCTGCTCCGGCGGCGGCGGTGCTGGCGCTGTGGGTGCTGATCGATGGAA
>JBDKTF010000147.1:0-9164 GCA_039680295.1 Anaerolineaceae bacterium | reverse complement strand
GTACCTATATCGATGATATCCGTTGGCTGGGGAAGCGATATTACAACCCGGAAGGCGTGGCGTACCGTTCCAGCGCTTCCCAGAAGGGTGTATTTACCGTTCAATATCCAGAAGAGAAATTGCCGGTCCCTGAAAATTTCCGGTTTTTGCCTTATCTGGTCTATGATGAAGGACCGAACTGGGAGAAAAATATCCGCTGCAATGCATGCGGAATTTGCTCCAAGGTCTGTCCTCCGCAGTGTATCTGGATTGTGCGGAAAACGGATCCAGAAACAGGCAAACCCGTTTCAGAACCCGCGGAATACGCCATTGATGCTGATATCTGTATGAACTGCGGTTTCTGTGCGGAGTTCTGTCCATTTGATGCGATTAAGATGGATCACGATTATGAAATTGCCTCCTATAATCGTATGCGTGATAATATCTATCATCTGGATCGGTTGACGAAACCCGCTTCGTATTATGCCAGCATTCGTCCAACCTATGCTGCTGAAGAAGACGCGATTCGCGCTGAAAAGGAAGCAAAAAAAGCGGCAGCTGCTGCGGCACGATAAGGATTTATTATGTATAATCCTGACACTGAATTGTTGTTCCCCACCAGGGTGATCCCGACCCTTAAAGATCTGCGCGGGCAGGAATGGCGTACGCTGATTGAAAGCGTCCAGAATGCGCCGGCTGATCATCCAGAAACGTTGGGATTTGTTCTGATGATGGTGCGGATTTGCGGTTGTGTTTCCTGCAATGCCGATTCATTCCGCGCCATGCGGGGTTGCAGTCAGTGTTCCCGGCAAATGGTTCGCCGTTCTCGGGCGAATGACGCAGAACTGAAAGACCAGTATCAGGATGCCTGCCGTGAGATGGAAAAATTTATAGAACGCAATCTCCTTGAGAGCCGTTCTATTGGGTAATTTGGATGGATCTGAAAGGAAAAGTATAAAAGAATGACAACCGTAACAATCACTCGGGAAGCTGTTCTTGCTGCCCTCAGCAAGGTTCAGGAACCCGAACTGCATCAGGATCTGGTTTCTTTGAACATGATCCAGGACCTGAAGATCGATGGGGATCAGGTCAGTTTCTCGATCATGCTGACCACACCGGCATGCCCACTGCGCACGCGCATCGAAAACGAAGCTCGTGCAGCCGTGACCGCCGTGCCCGGCGTGAAACAGGTGTCGGTTAAATTGACCTCCAATGTGCCTGCCGATGGACGCTCGCGCGGATTGCTCAATCTGCCCGTGCGAAATGCCGTGGCAGTGGCATCTGGCAAAGGCGGCGTGGGCAAGAGCACTGTTTCGGTCAACCTGGCGGTGGCGTTGGCACAGAGCGGCGCGAAGGTTGGCTTGCTGGATGCCGATATTTATGGACCGAACGTCCCGACCATGATGGGGGTAGATAATTTGCCACCTCAGAAAAATGGCAAGATCTCACCCGCTGAAACCTACGGCGTCAAGATGATGTCGATTGGTTTCCTGGTCAAACCGGGACAACCGTTGATCTGGCGCGGACCCATGCTTCACTCTGCGATTCGGCAATTCCTTTCGGATGTGGATTGGGGCGAACTGGATTATCTGATCATCGACCTGCCACCGGGCACGGGTGATGCACAGCTCAGCCTGGCACAGTCCATTGAGCTTTCGGGTGTGGTGATGGTCACGTTACCGCAGTTGGTTTCTCTGGAAGATGCCAGTCGAAGCCTGGCGATGTTCCGCGAGATGAACGTTCCGCTGTTGGGTGTGGTGGAAAACATGAGCTATCTGATTACACCGGATGGCAGCCGCATGGAAGTGTTTGGCAAGGGCGGCGGCGAAGAACTGGCGAAGATGGGCAATATTCCGGTCATCGGCAAAATTCCGATGGATACACTGGTTCCCGCTGGCGGTGATCAGGGTAAACCCGTGGTCGTATCCGCGCCAGATTCACCTGCCGGGAAAGTGCTGCGTCAGATTGCAGAAACAGTAGCTGCCAGTCTGAGTGTCGCAGCCATGAACAAAACCAATAGCGGCATTCGCATCGACACTATTGGATAATTACCACGTGATATAATCAGGACATGCAACCATATCTCGTAGGAATTCGATTTAACAAAGTTGGCAAAGTTTATCATTTTGATGCCAGCGAAATGACCGATTTACGCTCCGGCGATCATGTGGTGGTTGAAACCGCCCGTGGTTGGCAGCTCGGAGAGGTTGTTGAGGTTATCACTGAACCGAAGGAATGTCCTGAAGGCGGTTGGAAACCGGTGAACCGCCGGGCGACGCCACGCGATCTTTTGATGCGGCAGACCTGGCAGGCGAAGGAAGACGAAGTGCTCACTGCCAGCCGCGCTCGCGCGGGTGAATTGGGTATCTCGGGAATAAAAATCATCGCATGCGAATACGCCTTTGACGGTTCACGGCTATCCATCATGTTCTCAACAGAAACAGAAGAAAAAGTCGATCTGAAGTCGCTGCGCAGCGACATGCAGAAGCGTTTTGGTCCTGCTCAGGTTGAATTACGTCAGATTGGACCGCGCGATGTGGCGAAAATGCTGGGCGGTATGGGCGCCTGCGGGATGGAAAAACGATGCTGCTCGCGGTTTTTAATGGAGTTCAGTTCCATCTCCATTCGCATGGCAAAAGAGCAGGGAATTTCACTGACGCCCTCGGAAATCACAGGCATGTGTGGACGTTTGCGCTGCTGTCTCATCTATGAGTATGAACAATACGTAGAAGCACGGTCGCAACTTCCCAAGCGCAACAAACGGGTGATCACCCCTCAAGGGGAGGGCAAGGTCGTGGATGTATCTCCCCTTCGTCAGACGATATGGGTGGAAGTCCCTGAAGAGGGGGTACGCGAATATACCAAGGATGAAATCCAGCCTGCCGACGAGCTGGAAGCGCTGCAGAAGAAAGCACAGGGAAACTGCAGTGATTGTCAATCTCAAGAGGAGAAACCTTCTTGACCTTATTGACTCCGGAGGGATGGGCAGAGCCGCAGAAAATATTGGTAATGCTTGCCCATCCTGATGATCCTGAATTTTTCATGGGTGCGACGATTGCCCGCTGGACGGGCGCCGGGCACAAAGTACACTATTGTTTATTAACCCGCGGAGACAAGGGGGGACAGGATCCGCGTGTGTCTGGTGAAGAGATGGCGCAGCTGCGCGTAGTCGAACAAAACGCGGCTGCATCGGTTCTGGGTGTTGAAAGTGTTCGGTTTCTCTCTTATGAAGATGGAACGCTTGTCCCCAATCTGGCGATTCGCCGGGATGTGGTAGCGGTCATTCGCGAAGAAAAACCGGATATTCTGGTTACCTGCGATCCTACGAATTTATTGACCCGATATGGTTATATCAACCATCCGGATCACCGGGCTGCGGGGCAAATCGTGATCGATTCCTATTTTCCGGCAGCAGGAAGCCCCATGTTTTATCCGGAACTGGCAGAAAAAGGGCTGGCGCCACATTCTGTAAAAGAGGTGTGGTTAAGTCTGACGCGCCAACCGAATGTCGTGTTGGATGTGAGCGACACCTGGCAGAACAAAGTGGAGGCGCTTCACCAGCACCGCAGCCAGATTGGCGATCTGGTGAAATTTGATGCGCGCATGGCGTCTCGCCGAACGCCAGACAGCACACCTGAAGCCCCGCGCTTCGAAGAAGAATTCCACCGAATCATCTATGGATAAATCAATATGAATACCTTATCGGATCTCAACTCGGAAGCCCATGCCCTGTTTGATTGGACGCAAGCCCTGCGGCGCGATATTCACCGACATCCGGAGCTGGGATTTCGAGAAGAGCGAACGGCGAGTCTTGTGGCGCGCGAGCTGACCGCGATGGGTCTGGAGGTAACCACCGGTGTGGGGAAGACCGGTGTGGTGGCATTGCTGGAAGGCAAAGAGCCAGGACCGGTGATCCTTTTACGAAGCGATATGGATGCGCTGCCCATTGTTGAGGAAACCGGAGCGGAATATGCTTCTGAAAATCCGGGCGTGATGCATGCCTGCGGACACGATGGGCATATCGCCGCGCTGCTGACTGCCGCGCGCTTGCTTGTCGCTCATCGCGATGATCTTCATGGAACGGTGAAATTTGTTTTTCAACCCGCTGAAGAGGGTCTGGGTGGGGCGCCAGCGATGGTTCGGGATGGTGTATTGACAAACCCCAGACCCGATCTGACAATTGCCTGTCATTTATGGAATGAACGTCCGGTGGGGTGGGTGGCGTTGACCCCGGGTCCCCTCATGGCAGGATCGGAAGCCTTTTTCGTCACGGTGAAAGGCAAAGGCGGGCATGGAGCGGTGCCGCAGGAAAGCATTGACCCGATTCTGGCAGCCGCGCATATCGTCACGGCAGTACAGGGTATTGTGTCGCGCAACGTTTCTCCCATGCAGTCGGCAGTGATCAGCGTGACTCGTATTCGCGGTGGAGAGACCCATAATGTGATCCCTTCAAAGGTTGAGATGGCGGGTACAATTCGCACCTTTGACGCCGATGTCCGCAGAACCGTTCTGGAAAGATTGAAGGCGGTTGTGGAAGGTGTTGCGGGGGGCATGGGCTGCTCAGCTCACCTGGATATTCGCCCACTGACGCCGGCTGTGGTCAATGATGCGTCGGTTGTGGCGCAATTGAATGACCTGGTGCTTAAAATTTTCCCCGATCTTCACATCGATCCCCAGTATCAAACCATGATTTCGGAGGACGTCTCCTATTTTATGGACGATATTCCGGGCTGCTTTATGCTGGTTGGGTCATCCAATCCGGAGCGTGGGCTGAATTACTGTCACCACCATCCACGTTTTGATTTTGACGAGGCTGTTTTACCGCATGCCGCGGCGCTGATGGCTGGCGCAGCGCTGGGATGGAAGGTTGAAGCTTGATCGACATGGCGGCTGGTTCTGAAATGCGGTTGGAATTCACCAAACCACCCAGGCGGGTGGTTTCATTGGTGCCGTCGATGACGGAAAGCCTGTTCGATTTAGGTCTTGGCGAGGCGCTGGTAGGTGCGACAGATTTTTGTATTCACCCAGCGGATCAGATCAAGGCGGTTCCTCGTGTCGGCGGAACGAAAGATCCACGAATAACCGATCTACTGGCGCTTCAACCCGACCTTGTGATTGCGAACCAGGAAGAGAACTCACAGGAGACGGTGGCAGCCCTGAAAGCCGCCGGTATAAAGGTATGGTTAACCTTCCCAAAATCGGTGCGGGGAATGCTGGATGCTTTGTGGATTCTGGTCGGCATTTTCCGTTCAGAAGATGCCGCTGTACGCCTGCAAACGCTGGAGATGGGTGTGGAATGGGCGCGTGCAGCCAGTGAATCACTGCCGCATTTTCGATATTTTTGTCCCATCTGGCAGGATCAATTGGGGGGAACAGATTGGTGGATGACATTCAATCAGGATACTTATGCCAGTGATCTATTGAGTCTGTTTGGTGGGGAAAATGTCTTTGCAATGCGCCGGAGGCGATATCCACTTGCCTCTGAATTTGGCATTGCGGATGAAGAACCCGTCGGAGAGCGGGATACGCGATACCCGCGTGTAACCGCAGAAGAGATTCGCGCTTCTGCGCCCGATTTAATCTTGCTGCCTGATGAACCCTTTGTTTTTGGTGAAGAACACCGCCAGCAGTTTTTGGAAACCTGGAAGGACCTTCCGGCTGGGAAAAACCAGCAGATCTACTGCGTGGACGGCACCTGGATTGCGTGGTATGGAACGCGGATCGGCAAAGCCATTGAAGGTCTCAGTCAGATATTGCAACACTGAATTATCCTATTAATAAAGCATAATCCCAATAACTCCCGTTAATACCAACAGTAATCACCAATTATCAGATGATTAAAGTCATTATTGACGCTTCTCTGCGGCTGTGATACACTATTCATGCGATTAATCATCAGATTAATAGAATATATTACAGCGAATTTGGCATTTCCCAGGTGATTTATGTTTCAACGAGAAAGAACTTCCCCCGATACCTTGTCAGAATTCTTAACCTATCTGGCAGAACAAGGGCAGGAAGGGCAAGCACAGCTCCCGCCATTGGCAGAAATGAGCCAACAGTTGGGGGTGAGTGTTGCCAGCCTGCGTGAACAGCTTGAAGTAGCCCGAGCCCTGGGTTTGGTTGAAGTTCGTCCCAGAACAGGGATCCGCCGGATGCCATATCGCTTTGAACCGGCTGTCTTGCAAAGCCTTTCCTATGCGGTAGCGGTTGATCCAACAAACTTCCAGGCATATTCTGATATGCGTATTCATCTGGAAATGGCATACTGGTATAAAGCTACCAGTATATTGACCCCTGGCGATATTCAAGTTTTGCGAAATATGGTCAGCAGCGCGAAGGAAAAAATGCATGCGACTTCTGTGCAAATTCCGCATGTGGAACATCGCGAACTGCATCTGACCATTTACCGTCGGTTGGAAAATCCCTTTGTGACCGGCGCTTTGGAAGCTTATTGGGAAGTGTATGAAGCAATTGGGTTGAACGTATACACCGACCTGAATTATCTGGAAAATGTCTGGAAGTATCACGAGCGCATGGTGGAATCCATTGCTGCTGGTGATTTAGCATCCGGTTATCAGGCGATGGTGGATCATAACGATCTGCTTTTTCACCGCCCGAAGGCGCAGCGAAACCAAAAATTTGAGTAATTCGGTAGCATCAAGCCGATCATCGACAACGTGAACCTATCAGGAGAATCTATGTCTGAAACAAAATCCACAGTTTCACCCCAAGCCACTCCAGAAAGTGTTCTTAATAACTTTTGCATCACATTCTGCACCATTAACGGCTCGGGCAGTGCAACAGCCAATTCCACCTTGCTGCGCGCACTCTTCAAAATGGGTATCCCGGTTTCTGGTAAAAACATCTTCCCCTCGAACATTCAGGGGCAACCCACCTGGTACACCATTCGTGTGAACCGCGATGGTTATCTGGCGCGTGTGGAACAGGATGATATTGTGGTTGCGATGAATCCGGCAACCTTTCAAAGGGATCTGAGTTACGTGGTGCCGGGTGGCGCATTCTATTATGCGGATGATATCCAACAGCCGATCGAACGCACAGATATCAACACCTACCCCATGCCGGTTAAAAAAATCATCAAAGAAGCCGAAGTTCCGACGAACCTGCGCGACTATATTGCCAACATGGTTTACGTGGGTATTCTGGCGAAACACCTGGGCATCAGTATGGACGCGATTTATCAGGCGTTGGATTTCCACTTCAAGGGCAAGAAGAAAGCTGTGGATGCCAACTTCGATATCATTCAACGCGCGTCTGAATGGGCGGAAGAAAATCTGCAAAAGAAAGATCCATACCGGGTGGAAGCCATGAATGGAACGGATGGCTACATCATGGCGGATGGCAATACTGCCGGCGCATTGGGCGCCATCTACGGCGGTGTGCAGTTTGTGGGGTGGTATCCCATTACCCCAGCGACCAGTCTGGCGGAATCGCTGAATGAATATTTACCCAAACTTCGCAAAGACCCTGAGACTGGCAAAGATACCTATGTGGTTGTTCAATCAGAAGATGAACTGGCTGCAATTGGGATGGCGATCGGCGCGGGCTGGTCTGGGCTGCGCGCCATGACCTCCACTTCGGGACCGGGGATCAGCCTGATGGGCGAGTATGCGGGATTGGCGTATTATGCCGAGGTTCCGGTGGTGATCTGGAATGTCCAGCGCGTTGGACCCAGCACCGGGCTGCCCACTCGTACCGCACAGGGCGATCTCACGCAGGCTTATTTCCTCAGTCATGGGGATACACAATACATCATTCTGATGCCAGGTTCTGTGACCGAGTGTTTTGAATTCGGTTGGAAAGCATTCGATGTTGCCGAACGTATGCAAATGCCCGTGTTCGTCATGTCGGATCTGGACTTTGGCATGAATCAATGGATGACCAAGAAATTTGAATATCCGGATCGCCCGATGGACCGCGGCAAGGTTTTGTGGGAAAAAGACCTGGAGAAATTGCAGGGTGATTGGGGACGCTACCTGGATGTGGATGGAGACGGCATTCCATACCGCACGGTTGCAGGAAACCGCCATCCGCGCAGTGGCTATTTTACGCGCGGCACCGGGCATGATGAATACGCTCGTTATAGCGAAGAACCCGATGTCTGGGAACAGGGAACCGACCGTCTGGCAAGGAAATACAAGACCGCCGAGAAATATGTACCGGCACCGGTGATCGAGCGCGCTGATCATGCCAGAATTGGCATAATCGCTTACGGTTCTACTGATCCGGCGGTGGAAGAAGCGCGAGACCTGTTGGCGAAACAGGGTATCGCCACAGATTATCTGCGTTTACGCGCCTTACCCGTTACCGACGATACCCGTGAATTTATCCGGCAGCATGACCACACCTATGTGGTGGAGATGAACCGTGATGGTCAGCTTCATCAAATTCTGACCATTGAGATGCCAGAAGAAGCGGTGAAACTGCGCAAACTTTGCCATCTGGATGGCTTACCATTGACCGCGCGTTGGATTATGAAAACCTTCCTGGAAAAGGAGGAGAACTGAAATGACCGATCAAACTTCTGCGACGAAAGTCGCCGCGCAAGTGAATGAAGTTGGCTTGACCCGGGCGGATTATCGTGGGGCTGTCAGCACGTTATGTCAGGGATGCGGGCATAATTCCATTGCGGCTCAAATTGTTGCGGCGTGTTACGAATTGGGGTTGATCCCTGAAGATGTGGTCAAATTCAGCGGCATCGGTTGCTCGAGCAAAAGCCCCACCTATTTTCTGGGTCGGTCTTTTGCGTTCAATGGTCTGCACGGTCGAATGCCTTCGTTGGCATTGGGCGCTATGTTTGGTGATGTCAGTTTGAAGGGCATCGGCTTGAGCGGCGATGGTGATTCTGCCAGTATCGGTATGGGGCAGTTCAAACACTTGGTGCGCCGCAATTTACCCCTGGTCTATATCGTCGAGAACAACGGCGTTTATGGTTTAACCAAGGGGCAGTTTTCTGCCACGGCTGAAATGGGATTGGAGTTGAAAAAACAGGGCACCAATCCATACCTGCCAGTGGATATTTGCATGGAGGCGCTGGTCGCCAATGCGTCTTTTGTGGCGCGTTCCTTTGCGGGTGATCCCAAGCAGGTGAAAGAATTGATCAAAGCGGCGTTCCATCACCGGGGAATCGCTGTTCTTGATATTATCAGCCCCTGTGTTAC
>JBDKTF010000067.1:0-1545 GCA_039680295.1 Anaerolineaceae bacterium | reverse complement strand
GAATCCATCACGGATAAAATTCTGAATTGAGGAGATCCTCGTAAGACTATCCATTTTGGTACAGACGGCTGGCGCGCCGTTATTTCAGACACCTTCACCTTCCACAACCTGCGCCTGGTGACGCAAGCCATCGCAGATGCCGTTGCGTCGGATCATTGGAACAACGGCATGACCTTCGATCAGGCGCCCGATCCCAAGAAAATGGTGGTTGGTTTCGACACCCGCTTCCTTTCCGATCGCTACGCCGTGGAAGTTGCCCGTGTGCTGGCAGCCAACGGCTACACCGTCTACCTCGCGCAAGCCGATGCGCCCACCCCCGCCATTTCCTATGCCGTCAAGCATCTGAACGCCAACGGCGGCGTGATGATCACCGCTTCGCACAACGCCCCGCGCTACAACGGCGTCAAACTCAAAGCTGCCTACGGCGGTTCCGCGCTGCCCGAGCAGTGCCGTCGGGTGGAAGTGTACCTGAACGACAATGAAGAACTGGGTCGCGGTCCCAACTCCATGGATTACGAACAGGCGCGCGCTGCCGGACTCATTCAGCGCTTCAATCCCACCCTGATGTACAGCGACGCGCTGCGTCAACTGATCGATCTGGATACCATCGCCGACAATCCCCAGCGCATTGTGGTCGATTCGATGTACGGCGCGGGACGCGGCATTATTCGCAGCATCCTTCAGGGCACCGGCTGCGAAGTCGCAGAAATCCGCGGTGAAATGAACCCCGGTTTCGGCGGCGTGCATCCCGAGCCCATCGCGCGTTATTTGAGCGCGCTGGCGGGCAGCGTCTGCCAGGGGATGGGCAATTTCGGGCTCGCCACCGACGGCGACGCCGACCGCATCGGCGCCATGGATGAGCGCGGCAATTTCGTCGATCCGCATAAAATTATGGCGCTCTCTCTGCGCCATCTGGTGGAAAAACGCCACTGGACCGGTGGTTCGGTGGTGCGCACCGTCTCCACCACGCGCATGATCGACCGCCTCGCCAATCGCTATGGTCTGGTGACGCATGAGACGCCGGTTGGATTCAATCACATCGCCGATTACATGCTCAAGGAAGACGTGCTCATCGGCGGCGAAGAATCGGGCGGCATTTCCTTCAAAGGACATATCCCCGAAGGCGACGGCGTAATCATGGGGCTGCTGCTGGTGGAAATTGTGGCGGCGGCGCAGGCTCCGCTGTGCGATCTGGTGGACGATCTGCTCAAAGAGGTGGGACCCGCCTTCTACGAGCGCAAAGACATGCGCCTGAACCATCCGGTGGCGAAGGACCGCATGACCGCCCGTTTGAAAGACGACGCTCCCGCGCAAATCGGCGGTGAAAGCATCGCCGAGATCAGCGCATTGGACGGGGTGAAATACATCCTCGCCGACGATTCATGGCTGCTCATCCGCCCCTCGGGCACGGAACCGGTGCTGCGCGTCTATGCAGAAGGGCGCTCGCAGGAGATGGTCAAAGCGCTGCTTGCCTACGGCGAACAGGTGGCAAACACCATCGCCTGAACCGTTATTCATTCCCTATCACATCGAAAAGGTGCGGTC
>JBDKTF010000140.1:0-3532 GCA_039680295.1 Anaerolineaceae bacterium | reverse complement strand
CGAGACGCGGTCGCGCCGCTCAAATCCGTCCTCAGCCGCCGCCGGTATGACTGGGCATGGCACACATCCGCCCTGCATTCTGTCTGCAATGGAATGGGAGAACGCCTGGCACAGGATACCCCGGTTTTTTGTTTGCTGGCTGAAGCTGAGCCTTCGTTCATGGGCGCCGCTCTTCTGGCGGCAGAGAATGCAAATCTGCACCTAAATCATATCGCCCTGGACGAAGATGCTGAGTGCGCCCAGATTCAATGGCAGATCCATCCTCAGCGGCAGGCTGCGGGATTGCCTTCTCACGCCCTGATCAAATCCATTGGATTGGAGATCCTCAAAAATCGCGGCGAACCCGCTTCCACGCTCAATTGGATCACTGGAATCCTCGCCCAATTGGTCAATCGCGGCGTCTTGCGAATCGATTCGTTGTTGCCCCTGTCGGATGCCTATACGCAGGTACAGGCTTTATTACGCGCCAGTCTTGTACCCGCCCCTCAGGGTCCTTTCATCCATTACGGCGGCGAACACACCCTCGAAGGAGGGCAGTGGTGGCATCCACAGGCGCCCTCCGCGAATATTCTGCCCCTCTCAGATCGGGTCGAGATGGAAGTGGTGCGCGCGCTGCAAACTCATCCAGAGATCTCCTTCGAAGCGCTGCTGCAAATTCTCTATCCGCTCTTTCCCGGGCTGTTCACCCCCTCCACCAGACTGATCAGCGCTTGCCTTGACTCTTATGGGGAACGCTCATCCTCCCAGCAGAATACATGGCGGCTGCGCCCACAGGATGCGCCTGCCCTGCGACGCGCCGACCTGAAAGAGATGTCTGCTTTTGCCGGTCAAATCGCTGCCCATCTGGGATATCGCCATTCAGGAGATAAACCCATGATCTGGCTCGATGATGATGGCTCCCACCATTTCGCCCTCTGGATGATCGCCTCTGCGATTATTTCGCCTGCGCTGCTGTCCACACCCGAAGAGACCATTCAGCCGCTGCTTGTGCTGCCCTCTGAACGACTTAACCTCGCCGCCTACAAACTGGCGAACAACCCTCGTCTGGCGGCATTGGCGCATGGTCGTTGGCGCATCCTTCCTTTCGACCTGTTGCAGCGCGCCGCCGCCGATCCCGATCTCACCCGTCCCACCTGGCAGGCGATGCTGGCTTCATCCGACACAGACGCGCCCGCTGTTCAGATGCAATTCTTCCCCTGACGCGGGATTACACATTCGAACGGCATTGAAAAAAAGTGAGGAGCAAATGTCCTCACTTTTTTCTTTCCATGCTATTTATCGATTTTTCAGGATCACGGCGCGGGAGTCCCGGTCGGCGGTTGAATCACTTCAACCGTGGGTGTTGGGGTAAACGAAGGCTCCAGTGTATTCGTCGCGGTTGGAGTTGCCGTGATCGTTGGCGTTTGCGTAGGCGTCGGCGTCGGAACCTGCAGCACCAGACGGATGCGCCGTTCAGCGTAGGTATCTTCGGTGCTTTCCATGTACAAGCGCAGCGTGATGATTGGATCCTTCACATCCCGTAAATCCCAGGTGTAGATCTTGGTGGGATCTTTTACCTGTTCGCCCGTCTTATCTACCAGCGTCTTCCATTCATCCGGGTTCTCGCCGACTCCCCACTCCAGACGATAGTTGCGGAAATCACCCGTGGCGGAAGCTACGGCAAAGATATCCAGGCTGTCGGCGCGAATCACCTGCGCATCGCTCAAATTGGTGAAACGCAAATCGGGGCGTGGATCGTCCTTGTGGCATTCGCGATCGGGCACGAAGAAAATCGGATCAGAGAATCCCATCGACTTTGCCCATTCCTTGCCTTCAGACGTTTCGCGAATCCATTTGCGCGCGCTAGCATCATCCGCGTTGAGTGCGAATTCTTGTTTGGAGAAATCCTGGCATGCCGCCGAAGCGCTCAATCCTGTCCAGGTATCCACCGTCACCTTTTGCCACAGGTCCTTACTCTCTTTCTGCGGGGGTTGATCTGAGGCAAAGAATTCGCGTCGCTGTTCAGGGCACCATTGTGAAGGTTCAGCCCCGGAGATCGAGCAGATCACCGTCTCGGTAATCCCTGCCGGTTGGTTGAACGAACGTGGATTCCCACCGGTCAGCGATTGGATCGCTCCTTCCATGAACTGCGCCCAGATCGGCGCCGCTCCGGTCACACCGGTTGTATTTTGCATTGGCGTATAATCGGCGTTCCCCACCCAAACCCCCGTAACCAGGTCAGGGGTGTACCCGATCGTCCAGTTGTCGCGGTAATCGTTGGTGGTGCCCGTTTTCGCTGCCGCCGTAAAGGACAGATTCAGCACCGAGTTCGCGCCAAACATCGGCTCCCGCGCCTTGGAATCAGACAGGATGGAAGAAATCAGGAAGGCATGTTCTGCTCGAATGACCTGGTCACCCGATGGGAATTTATAATTAAACACCTCTTTGCCTTCATGATCCACGATCTTGGTGATCGCCACCGGCGGAACTCGCTTCCCGTCATTGGCAAATATCCCATACGCGCTGGTCAATTCCAAAAGGCTGACATCCCCGCCGCCCAAAGTCAACGAGAGACCGTAATCATCCCGTGTGAGCGTGGTAATGCCCACCTTCTTGGAAAATTCAAGAAATCCGCCCGAACCATACAACCCGACAAACTGCAGAGTCTTCACCGCCGGAATATTGTATGAGTTCGCCAGCGCGGCACGCACGGTAACTGGTCCATGGAATTTACCATCATAGTTCACCGGAACATACTTCGGGCTGGGATCGTTGGGGTCGCCCGAGGGTGAAAATTCGGTCGGCACATCCCAGATCAATGTGGCTGGCGTCCACCCTTTTTCAAATGCTGCCACATAGGTCAGCGGCTTGATCGATGAACCGGGCTGCCGTGGACTGACTGCCATATTCACCTGTCCAGAGATGGCATCGTTATAGAAATCCGCCGAACCAACCATTGCCAGAATTTCACCAGTATTGGGGCGAATCGCCACCAAAGCGCCGTCTGTCACATGCCGATCTGTCAGCGTGCTGATCTGCGCGCTGACTGCCTGTTCAGCCTGATCCTGCAAGCCAGGGTCGAGTGTGGTGTATACGCTGAAACCAGAGCGATAGATCGTCTGCGCATCAAATTGCTCTTCCAACAGCGACCGGATGTAATTCACCCAGTGCGGATAACGGATCTGCGCCTGATTCTGTTGGAAGGTGTAGTTTTCAATTTCTGTCGCTGCGCCCGCCGTCTGAGCCGCATCCACGCAAACCTTCGACATGCTGGTGCTTACTTCAATGCAATCGCGTTCCTGCGAGAGCTGGTAAGTCAGCACCAACACGGCTTTATGACGCCGCAGCGTTTCATCGCGGTTGGTGTAAATATCGTACACAGAAGGCGCCTGCGGAAGCCCGGCGAGAAAGGTTGCCTGCGCCAATGTCAGTTTATCGGCGGTTGTATTGAAATATGTTTCTGCCGCAGCTTCCACACCGTACGCCAGATTGCCGTAATAAATTTCATTCAGATACAGTTCAAGAATTTCTTCCTTGCTGTACCGGCGGGTAA
>JBDKTF010000495.1:0-4895 GCA_039680295.1 Anaerolineaceae bacterium | reverse complement strand
TTCCCGCGCTATAAGACCATGTGCGGGTATCATGTCGACCGGCGCGGCGGGTGGGATACCCACGGTCTGCCGGTGGAGATTGAGGTCGAAAAGAAGCTGGGCTTCACCAACAAGCAGCAGATTGAAGATTACGGAATTGCCAAGTTCAATGAGCTTTGCAAGGAATCCGTCTTTACCTACATTCAAGACTGGGAAAGACTGACCGACCGGATCGGTTACTGGATCGATCTGGACCACGCCTATATTCCCTACAAGAATGAATACATCGAGTCCATCTGGTGGATTCTGAAAACCTACTGGGATAAAGGGCTGCTGTATCAGGGCTTTAAAGTGGTGCCTTATTGCCCACGCTGCGGCACGGCGCTTTCTGACCACGAGGTGGCGCAGGGTTATCAAGACACCACCGACCCTTCGGTGTTCGTGCGCATGCCTCTGGTGGATCAGAGCGACACATCGCTGCTGGTGTGGACGACGACCCCCTGGACCTTACCTGCCAACGTGGCAGTGGCGGCTCACCCGGATATTGAATACGTTACGGTGGAACGGGATTTGCCCGAAGGCGGCAAGGAACGACTGATTCTGGCGAAGGCTCTGGTGGAACGGGTGTTCAAAGATGAACCGGTGCGGGTGGTGGATACCTATAAGGGCAAAGCGCTGAAAGGGAAACGCTATCAGCCGCTGTACACCTTTATGCCGTTGGATAAGCCCGCGCACCGCGTCATTCTGGCAGACTATGTGACCACCGAAGACGGGACGGGTCTGGTTCATCAGGCGCCCGCTTACGGCGCAGACGATATGCAGAGCGGTCTGGACAACGATCTGCCGGTGATCATGACCGTGGCGGAAGACGGCACCTTCCTTCCGGAAGTGCGCCCCTGGAGCGGCATGTTCGTCAAAGACGCTGACCCGTACATCGTTCAAGACCTGGATGCGCGGGGTCTGCTTTTGCGCATGGAGCCTTACGAGCATACCTATCCTTTCTGCTGGCGCTGCCATACCCCCCTGCTGTATTATGCCCGCCCCACCTGGTATATCCGCACCAGCCAGTACCGCGACAAACTGGTGGGTCTGAACGAAAAGATCAACTGGTATCCGGGACACATCAAAAACGGACGGTTTGGAAACTGGCTGGCGAACAATATCGATTGGGCGCTGGGGCGCGAACGGTATTGGGGCACGCCGCTGCCGGTGTGGGAATGTCCGGACTGCCATACCCAGGAATGTGTTGGGTCGGTGGCAGAACTTTCAAAGCTGGCTGGGCGCGATTTGAGCAGCCTAGATCTGCACCGTCCCTACGTGGATGACGTGAGTCTGACCTGCCCGCAGTGCGGAGGCAGCATGAAGCGCGTCCCCGAAGTGATCGACGTCTGGTTTGATTCGGGTTCGATGCCCGTGGCGCAGTGGCACTATCCGTTCGAAAATCAGGAAGATTTCAAAAAGCACTTCCCGGCGGATTACATCTGCGAGGCGGTGGATCAGACCCGCGGCTGGTTCTATTCGCTGCACGCCATCAGCACCATGCTGTTCGAGCAGGAATGCTTCAAGAATGTCATCTGCCTGGGGCTGATTCTGGACGGCGACGGACTGAAAATGTCCAAGTCGCGCGGCAATATTGTCGATCCGTGGGATGTCATCAACAAACACGGCGCCGATGCCTTCCGATGGTATCTGTACACCGCCAGCCCGCCCGGACAGGAACGCCGCTTCTCGGTGGACCTGGTGGGCGAAGTGGTGCGCAACTTTACCCTGACGCTGTGGAACACGTACTCGTTCTTCGTCACCTACGCCAACCTGGACGGCTGGAAGCCGGATGGGAATTTAAAGCCGGAATATTCACCGCTGGACCGCTGGCTGCTCTCGGCGTTGAATACGCTGGTGCGCGATGTGACCCACGCGATGGAAACCTATGATGTGCTTGGCGCCACCCGTCCGGTGGAAACCTTTGTGGATCAGCTTTCCAACTGGTACCTGCGCCGCTCACGCCGCCGTTTCTGGAAGAGCGGTTCAGATGCCGATAAGCAGGCGGCGTATGCCACGCTGTATCAGGCGCTGACCACCATCAGCAAACTGCTGGCGCCCACCATGCCCTTCATGGCGGAAGAACTGTACCAGAACCTGGTGCGCTCGGTGGACGACAACGCACCCCTTTCTGTGCACATGTGCGACTGGGCGGCGTATGATGAGAGCATGATCGACGAAAACCTGAACCGGGAGATGAACCTGGTGATGCGTCTGGCGTCTGTGGGACATGCGGCGCGCAATAAAGCCAACCGCAAGGTACGCCAGCCTCTGGCAGAAGTGGCATTTTCGGTGGCAAGCCTGGATGAGCAGCGCATGGTGATGGCTCATGCAGACCTGCTGGAAGATGAACTGAATGTGAAGGAAGTGCGCGTGCTGGATGCAGCCACCGAAGCTGTGTCGTACACGCTCAACCCGCTGCCCAAACAACTGGGGCAGAAATACGGCAATCGCTTCCCGGCAATCCGCAAAGCGTTACTGGCGATGCCCGCTGAAAATGTGGCGCCGCATCTGCTGAACGGCGAGAGTGTGGATGTGGAGATTGATGGTGAAACCCTGGCGATCCTGCCGGAAGAGGTGGAGGTGCGCGCCCAGGCACGCGAAGGATACGCGGTCGCCAATGACGGACCGTATCTGGCGGCTCTGGTGACGGAACTGACGCCCGAACTCGTGCGCGAAGGACTGGCACGTGAATTTGTCCGCCGCGTTCAGGATCTGCGCAAACAGGCAGACCTGGAAATCGCCGACCGTATTCACGTGTACTTTACCGCCACGCCCACCCTGAGCGCAGCGGTGAATGATTTCCGCAGCTACATCATGAACGAAACGCTGGCGGTGGAAATGTCTACAGACGCCGCACCGCACGGCGCGGAAAGCGTGAGCGACAGCTTCGACGGCGAACAGGTTACGGTTGCGCTGGTGAAAGCATAAGAGACGATCTTTGCCGGATCATAGGATATCAAACAAATGGGCGCGGTTTCCGCGCCCATTTGTGCATTGGATTGCTCGAATCAGGGCAGATTATCCCGCGAAGCGGAGGAGATAAGGTAAAATTGGATCGATTACGATCGCGTCGATTAAGATCGCGTTGTGGAGGAAGATTTGAAGCATACTTTTAAAGATTACGCCATTTTGTTTGGCATGGCAGGTGTGATCATCGGACTGGACCAATGGACCAAGGCGCTGGTGCGCAATGATCTGGCTGTGGGAGAAATATGGTCGCCGTGGGATTGGCTGACCCCTTACGCACGCATCATTCACTGGCAAAACAGCGGCGCAGCGTTTGGAATTTTTCAACAGGCGGGCGGCGTGTTCGCCATTCTGGCGATCCTGATTGCCGCGATGATCATCTTTTATTTTCCGCGCATCCCTTCCGGCGAGTGGCCGCTGCGCATGGCGATGGGGCTGCAACTCGGCGGCGCATTGGGCAACTTAATCGATCGCCTGACCCAGGGGGGACGGGTGACAGATTTCATTTCGGTGGGCAATTTTGCCGTGTTCAATGTGGCAGACGCCAGCATCACCGTAGGGGTGATTGTGCTGCTGCTTGGCGTCTGGTGGATGGACCGTAAGGAAAAGAAGGAACACGAGTTGGAAGCCCGTCTTAACGATTCCACCGCGGTGGATGATTCAACCAGCGAGGAAAACCGTGGCTGAGACCCCATTGGAATGGGTGTTCGACGGGAAAAAAGGAACCCGGCTGGACCGCTACCTGGTGGAGCAACTGCCAGAATATTCGCGTTCGCGGCTGCAAGCGTGGATTCGGGATGGGCTGGTGCTGGTAAATGACAAAGCCCCTTCCAAATCGGGTGTGGACCTGGAACCCGGCGACCGGGTGGGCGTGCATATTCCACCCCCTGCGCCGACCGATCTGATCCCTGAAGAAATTCCACTGGATATTATTTTTGAGAATCAAGACCTGATGGTGGTGAATAAACCTGCCGGAATGGTGGTTCACCCGGCAGCCGGGCACGCCACGGGCACGCTGGTCCATGCGGTGCTGGCGCACGCGCCAGAGATGGAAGGCGTGGGGGGCGAACAGCGCCCAGGAGTGGTCCACCGTTTGGATAAGGACACCTCCGGGTTGATCCTGCTGGCGAAGAACGACGCCGCGCACCACTGGCTGCAAGATCAGTTCCGCTCGCGGAAAGTGGTGAAGGTATATATGGCGCTGGTGGACGGCAAACCACCCACGCCCAACGGGCGGGTGGATGCGCCCATCGGACGCGATCCTTCGCACCGTAAGCAGATGGCGATTGTGACGGAGCAAAAAGGTCGGGGGGCGATCAGTGAATATACCACGTTGGAAACCTTTCCGGCGCACACGCTGCTGGAAGTGCACCCGCTCACCGGTCGAACGCACCAGATTCGCCTGCACATGGCTTTCATTGACTGCCCGATCGTAGGGGATACCCTTTATGGGCACAAACATCCCAGCCTGCCGTTAAAGCGGCATTTCTTGCACGCTGCGCGGATCACCATTACTTTGCCGGGGGAAAAAGACCCCCGAACGTTTGAAGCCCCGCTGCCGGATGAATTGGAAAAAACCCTGGCAGACCTGCGAAAATAATATCTGGAGGATGAACCGATGAAATGGGTGGATTTGCGTTCTGATACCGTTACGCGCCCAACACCTGCGATGCGCAAAGCGATGGCAGAAGCCGAGGTGGGCGACGATGTGTATGGCGAGGATCCGACCATCAACCGTTTGCAGGAACGGGCAGCCGAACTTTTAGGAAAAGAAGCCGGATTGCTGGTCACATCGGGCACGCAGGGCAATCTGGCGGCGGTGCTGGCGCAGTGTCCGCGCGGAACAGAACTGATTGAAGGCAGTCAGGGGCATACCTACCAGTATGAAGCAGGCGGCGTAGCGGCGT
>JBDKTF010000186.1:0-3256 GCA_039680295.1 Anaerolineaceae bacterium | reverse complement strand
CATATTCAAGAGGAGATACAAGCAGATTCCCGTTTTCGTCGCCCATCCGGTTCGAACAGCGGATAACACAACCCGGCATACAAGCATGTGTGGGAATGCTGATGCCCCCTCGCTGCAGCAGGGTATCGCGGAGTGTTTCACCAGAAATACGTTCAGCCTCTTCGAACTGCCCTTGAGAAAAACCACGGGTTGGCAAACCATCGAAACCATTGCTCATGGCGAGCATTCCAGCAGTACCGTAATCACGATAAACCGCTGTTTGAGGTTGCGCGATAAGTGTCTGCGTGTATACCCGTTGGGCTTCGTGGAAAGCTTCGGGATCCATAATGGGCGGTTTGTCAGCCTGCTCTGCCTGCCAGACAATGGCTTTGATCTTTTTGGCACCCATTAATGCGCCCAATCCGCCGCGACCATTAATGCGCGAAGGGTTTTGATCCTGGTCCAAATTCAATATTCCAGCGGACAACATTCCAACTTCGCCAGCAGGACCGATCACGGAGAGGGCGGGAGGATCGAGGTAACGCTGGCGGAGGATGGCGGCGGAGGCGTAGACGCCTTGCCGGAGTAAACCTTCGGCTGAATCAAATCGAATACCGTCAGGGGTAACGACCAATACTACGAAAGATTTGTCGACAGGCAACCCTTCAATAATGAGGGCTCGGATCCCGAGAAGAGCCATCTGCAACCCTGTGGTACCCCCCGCATTGCTTTCTTTGACTGTACCGGTCAGGGGACTCTTTCCGCCGATGGATAGACGGTCACAACTGGAGAGCATGTGCCCAACCAACAAACCCGGAGTGAAGATCAATTTGTTCAGGGGGCCCAGTGGATCGCACTCGGGAGGAACTTCATCCAGCAAGATACGAGCGATCAAGCCCCGCCCGCCTAGATATTCCCAGGATGGGGGAATATCTTCTCTGACGAGCGTACGATTGCCGACATTAATTCGCCAGACTTGCATATCATCTCTCCTGAATTGCTATGCCGGAACCATTTCGAGCGCCTGTTTAAAAATAGCAAGCGCATCATCAATTTGCTGAGCGGATACAATCAATGGTGGAATCCAACGAATTGTATTATCCCACGGACCGCAGGACATCAGTAAGAGATGTTGGTCCAGACAATTATGGATGACGTTTTTAGCGGTGGTTTTGTCTGGTTTTCCGTCTGGAGTGCGGAATTCACACCCGATCATCAATCCTAATCCACGAGTATCAGCGATGCAGTGTGTTTCTTTTTGAAGTTGGCGTAAACCTGCTTGAAGTTGGGCGCCACGCGCCCGGGCATTTTCCAATAGTTCCTCGGATTTGATGACTTGAATTGTCGCAACTGCGCCCGCTGCTGCCACTGCATTTCCACCAAAAGTGCCCCCATGTGAACCCGGGATCCAACGATTCATCAGATCCATACGGCTGATCACACCAGAGATGGGCAGTCCAGACCCCAAACCCTTTGCGATGGTCATTATATCGGGTTCGATGTCAAAGTATTCCTGGGCGAACCATTTACCCGTGCGACCAAAACCGGATTGGATTTCATCCATAATCAGAAGAATGCCATGCTGATCACAAAGATCACGCAATCCGGTGACAAAACTGGCAGGCGGTACGACGTAACCCCCTTCACCCAATACCGGTTCGAATAGAATCGCGGCAGTTTCCTGCGGGGCTGATTGGGTAAGAAGGAGGAATTTAAGCTCTTCAAGACACCATTGACTGGTGGTTTCTTCATCCCAACCCAAACGCATGGCATATGGATATGGGGCGACGAAAACACCTGGCATTAATGGTTGATATCCGGCACGATACACTGTTTTGGATGTGGTTACAGACATTGTCCCAACTGTACGACCGTGAAAACTGCCCTGAAAAACAATGACATTGGGACGACCTGTGGCGTGTCTGGCTAATTTAATGGCACCCTCGACAGCTTCGGCGCCAGAGTTGCTGAAAAAGAAACCATCCAGGTGGGGATTAACAATCGTTTGCAACTCGTTCACCAGATCCAACAGCGGCTGGTGCAAATAGAGATTCACCTGTCCGTGGAGGAGGAGACCTGCCTGCTTTTGAATGGCAGAGACGACAGCAGGGTGGCAATGCCCTGTATTGGTAACGCCAATCCCACACGTGAAATCCAGATACGGCTGCCCGTCCTGATCATAGATATAGCAACCTTCTCCGCGGGAAGCGACGATATTTGTATAGTGTGTCCAAACCGGCGAAAGATGCTGCATCGCATTTTGTGTTTCTGACATTGATGCCTCCTTCATCCGACAAAAAGTAACATTCTCTGATGGTGAAAATTCACGTTGGCTGTTGGGAATCTGGTATCACCCAGTCCAGTTTCAACCTCTGAAGCGTATCAGGAGTAGGAACGCCGTCTGAAGTCCAGCCATTCAATTCATAGTACTGATTCAGGGCGGATTGGAATTCCTGCTCGTTGACGACAACATTCGCGGTAGGACCTGTTCCGCCCAAGGGGGTAAAGAACTTTGCCGGCAGCGAATCCTGGCTTCGAGAAAAGCCCTCGCGGGTGTTGAACCAACGCAGAAGATTCAAACGTCGTTGTCCTACCTGCATCAACTCATCCAACGTTACGTCCCAACCGGTAACGGCTCGGACCAGTTCAACGGTTTCGATTGGTCCATACAGCGTCCATGCAGGACCCCATACGAACTGGCAGAGGTCCAACGTGTCGAGCAGACTATAAAATACTTGCGTCAATGCAGCAAAACGGACTTTTTCCGCGTTGAAGCTGCCGGCTGGCGGCGGTGTCGATAATCCAAGATGTTTAAGGCGTTCAAGATAGAAGGGAGCACATTCTTCTTCGTACATCCAATCATGCTCACTGGATTGGTGGTCTGCGCCAAATGGATTCACTGCATAAATCAGCGCCAATGATTTTTTTGCCTGCGGCATATGGGCAGGCGCCTCTTCACCCTTCACGGTGATCAGACAGGCTTGAGCTGCTGGTCCCCACGTGCGAGCCGCCCGTTCTGAACCCTGCCCCAATAGTTTTCCCAGCGGCGTCGACGCTGTGACAATTTGGTGGAGGATTTCGAGCATGGCATCAGCGTCGCCGAAGCGCAGTTCCAACCCCCCCGTATCCGCAGATGTGATCATGCCTTTTTCGAAACATTCCATGGCAAATGCGATTGTGGCGCCGCAGGAAATCGTGTCCACGCCATAGGCATTGCAGATTTGATTTGCGCGAGAAACCGCTGCCAGATCTTGAATACCGCAATAGGATCCAAATG
>JBDKTF010000295.1:0-1620 GCA_039680295.1 Anaerolineaceae bacterium | reverse complement strand
ATCTACCTTTCGGAATACGCGCGCGATAATTTCCTGACCCGCACCATCCGCATCGCCATCGTCAATCTGGCAGGCATCCCTTCGGTGGTATACGGTTTATTCGGCTTTGGGTTGTTCGTCATCTTCCTCAAATTCGGCACCAGCATTCTTTCTGCTTCGTTGACCCTGGCGATCATGACTCTGCCGGTCATTATCAGCTCCACTGAAGAGGCGCTGCGCTCTGTACCGCAGTCATTCCGGGTGGTGAGCATTTCCATGGGCGCCACCAAATGGCAGACCATTCAACGGATTGTGCTGCCCCAGGCGCTGCCGGGTATTCTCACCGGCGTCATTCTCGGGTTGGAACGCGCCGCAGGCGAGACGGCGCCCATCCTCTTCACCGGCGTCGCTTTCTTCCTGCCCCGCCTGCCCGGCTCGGTGATGGATGCGACCATGGCGCTGCCCTATCACCTTTTCGTCATTTCCACCCAGGTGCCGGGAATGCCCATTCAAATTCAATACGGTACGGTGTTGGTGCTGCTGGTGTTCGTGCTGGGCATGAACCTGATTGCCACCGTCATCCGTTCGCGGGCGCGCGCCCGCAGGCAGTGGTAAGCCATGGATAAAATTCGTATCGAGCATCTTTCTCTGCAATATTCCGACGGCACCGAATCGCTGCGCGACGTGACGTTCAACATCCCTGCCAATCAAATCACCGTGCTGTTCGGACCCGCCAAGGGCGGAAAATCCACCCTGCTGCGCTGCATCAACCGTCTGAACGATCTGGCAGATGTGACGGTGGTGAGCGGCAGGGTCTGGTTGAATGACCTCAATGTGCTCGATCCCAAGACAAATGTGATTGATCTGCGGCGGCGGGTGGGGATGGTTTTTGCCCGCCCCATCACGTTACCGCTGACCATTTACGGCAATATCAGTTACGGACTGGAAGTGGCGGGAGAACGCCGCAAAGCCAGACTGGACGAAGCCGTGGAGCGTGCGCTGCGCCAGGCGCAGCTTTGGGACGAGGTATACGACCGTCTGAACGACCCTGCCAATGCGATCTCCGGCGGGCAGCAGCAGCGGCTCTGTCTGGCGCGCGCGCTGGCACTGGAGCCCGAAATCATTCTGCTGGATGAGCCCACCTCTGCGCTCGACCCGGTTTCCACCGCCAAAATCGAGACTTCGCTGCAAACGCTGAAAGAACAGTACACCATCGTGCTTGCGCCGCACAACACCCAGCAGGCGGCACGTGTGGCAGATGTGGCTGTGTTTTTCCTCAACGGTGAACTGATCGAGATTGCCCCCGGCAAGAACCTGTTTACCAACCCGCACGACAAGCGCACCCAGGATTATATTCAGGGTCGTTTCGGATAATTTCCGACTCGTTCAACCCAGATCGCTGCATGAAAACGGGATCGACCTGTGTGTGCCGACCCCGTTTTGATTTAAGCCGTCCATGTCAGGCAGATGCCGGTTCATTCCTCCGGGAAGAGCAGCTTTTCTGCGTCATCCATTTGACCGGTCAGGATATCCAGGTCTGAAAGGACTGTTTTCTTATTCCCGGTCAATTCCTTCTCCACCAGTGAAAATCGTTCCTGAATGGACTGTCCCAGCTTGACGTCCATCTGGCTGATATCCGGC
>JBDKTF010000571.1:0-6518 GCA_039680295.1 Anaerolineaceae bacterium | reverse complement strand
CTGGACGTATTCATTTTTGGGGTTGCCATCTTAACGACCTTAACCATCTTCGGTTCTGCAGTATCCGCCGACCATCTTCCTCCAGATGCCAACTGGCTGACTGTTATATATAACCAGTTTATCTATGCTGTGCTCCCGATCATCGGAATCATCGCCTTTGTGGGCGGGTTTTTCATCATTCTGGTGATGCCGCCAGCCGCATTGTTCTCTTTCTTATACGCCCGAAAAACAACCGCCCGGATCGATAAACTGGCAAACGCTGCCCGCGCTCTGGAACAGGGTCATCTCGAGACACGCGTGACCATCGAAGGCGAAGATGAAGTAGCCCAGTTGCAGGGCAGTTTTAATTCCATGGCATCTCAAATTCAGCAGACCCTGACTGAATTACAAATTGAACGGGATAAGGTGACTGTGCTGCTTAAATCCCGGCAGGATCTGGTGGCTGGCGTATCCCATGAATTGCGAACGCCGGTTGCAGTCATTCGTGGGTATACCGAAAATCTGCTCGCGCCCGACCCTGCCCGTACAGAAGAAACCAGCCAGCAGCAATTGGAAATCATGGAGAAAGAAATCCTGCGTTTGCAGGCGCTGCTGGATGATCTGTTTACCCTCTCGCGCGTTGAAGTCGGAAAACTCACCATCAATTGTCGACCTCTCAACCTTGCAGATTCGGTCAATCAGGCAGTGAAGACTTTTGCCCCGATCGCCTGGCAAACCCGTCGCGTAGAAATCAGCGCACAATTGCCAACCGATCTTCCACCCGTCAACGCAGATGAGTCTCGCCTGGCGCAAATCCTCACGAACCTGATACGAAATGCCATCCGTTACACCTCTCCCGGCGGACTTGTGCTGCTTTCCGCTGCTTCTGAAAGTCGCTTTGTGCGCCTGGACGTGCGTGATACAGGTGAAGGAATTGCCCCCGAAGTGCTGGATCATATTTGGGAAAGGTATTATCAGGCGCCCGATGCTCAGAACAATGAGCAAACTGACAGCGTCGGGATCGGGCTGGCACTGGTTAAAGAATTAACCGAAGCCATGCAAGGCTCTGTATCTGTTGCCAGTACCGTCGGAGAAGGTTCCTGTTTTTCCATTTTTCTTCCCTGCGCGTGAAAATCCCCTCGTTTCGCGACAATCTTGCGACAATTTGACGACAGGCAGGTGACACCTGCATTCTATACTTTTTTCATGATCATCAACCATGTTCATGAAGGAGTATAAGTTATGCAGCAAAAAAGCAATTCTGCCAATGTCATTGAAACGTTCGGTCTCACCCGAAAATTTGGCAGTCTCACTGCGGTCAATCAAATCGGTCTGAGGGTTCCCACCTCCAGTATATACGGCTTTCTGGGACCCAATGGCGCCGGTAAGACCACCACCATTCGTATGCTGTTGGGATTACTTCGTCCCACCAGCGGAAATGTATCCATTTTTGGTGGACCCTTGCGCGAGAATCCAGGGCTCATCCTCAGTCGCATCGGCTCGCTGGTAGAATCGCCTTCTCTATACCCCAATCTGACCGCCTTGGAAAACATGGAAGTTGTCCGGCGGATGCGGAACGCACACCCCAATCAGATTGACCGGGCACTGCATATCGTCAACCTGCAAAAAGATGCCGATCGCCAGGTCAGCCAGTTTTCAACCGGCATGCGCCAGCGTCTTGGATTGGCGATCGCGCTGCTGGATTCCCCGGATTTGCTGATTCTGGACGAACCCACCAACGGGCTTGACCCCGCCGGCATCCATGAAATTCGCGATCTGATTATCTCGTTACCAGAGAAGGAAGGGGTAACGGTGTTCCTATCCAGCCACCTTCTGAACGAAGTGGAGCAGATGGCAACGCATATCGGTATCATCCAGCAAGGCAGCCTGATCTTTCAGGGAACTCCCGACGATCTGCGCTCCAGATATCAGGATCATATCTCCATCGGTGTAGACCAACCCGCAGAGGCGCAGCTGGCATTGACGCAGTCCGGCTGGAAAACAGAGTACAACGGAAATCATCACGTCATCGTCAGCGCGAATGGTGATGCCGACGCCGCCCTGATCAACCATCTGCTGGTGCAAAAAGGGTTTAAAGTCTATCACCTGCAAATGCAGCAGCCGTCTTTGGAAGATATTTTCCTTCGCATCACTGAAACATCCGTCCAATCATAAGGAGCTACAAATGAAATACTTTTTCCGCGCGCTGCGCGCTGAAATCCTGAAAACAAAGCGAACCCTCGCTCTCTGGATGATTGTACTGGCTCCCTTTGCCCTCGCCTTTATGGGATTCGCTGTATTCGCCCATAATCTTCAATACGCCACAGAGCCAGTTAGCGAAGCCTGGATAAGTATCAGCCAGAATATCCTCATCCTCTGGACGCTGTTGATGCTGCCGCTCTTTGTTACCCTCGAAACAGGTCTGCTGAACAATCTCGAACATGGGCAAAAGAACTGGAAGCTGCTGTATACGTTGCCGATCCCTCGCTGGGCAATCTATACGGCAAAACAGGTCGTCAGTCTGGGCGTGATCGGGATCAGTATGCTCGTTCTGGTCGCCTTCATCTTCCTCGATGGCAAGCTGCTCATGCTCCTCTACCCGGGGGTGGGATTTGAAGCGCCTGTACCCATCGAGACCATATTAAAATATACCGGATTGACCTACCTTTCATCCTGGCTGATCATCGCCATCCACCATTGGGTCAGCTCACATTGGTCCAGTTTTGTATTCGCCATGGGGTTTGGTATTGTTGCCACAATTGCGACCGTTCTGGTAATCGAATCAGAAGAATTCGGTCCATATTACCCCTGGACTTTGCCCAGCATAGTGGAACAGGGTCTGGTCAATGGAGGGATAGCGCTGACCCCCTTGCTCATCGGTTTGATCGGCGGTCTGGTTGTTTCGATCCTCGGCTGTTGGGAAGTCACCCGCCGCGATGTCCTGTGACCTTAAAAAGATTTCCCCGGCTCTATTGAACCGGGGAAATCTTTCATGATCCGTGATTCCACAACTTGAAATCGCGCAAGATGGAGCCCCCAACAAATTCTCGAAAGATGGAATTATCCGGAACCAGTTCCAGATCCACTGGCAGGAACCATTCCAAAAATGCCAGCAATCGTTTGGCTTCGATATGCTCCGGGGTTCCATAGGGCACCTGGCGCAGCAAGGGTTCTACGAGCGGTTTCAATCCCGAAAGCTCATATACCAGGGCGGAATTGAACATCAAATCGGCATTTTCCTGATAAGGGAAAATATTCCGTTTCTCACCGCGCCGCACTGATTCCCAACCGTGGATGGTCTGCTGTGCGGTGTATCCGCGTTCTCTCGCGTCGCGAACGATGCGCCGCAACAGGCGTGTATCCGTTGTGGATATACGATTGTGTCGATCCAGGTTCAATTGCGTCAGGCAGGAAACGTAAATGCGAAAAGTCTGTTCCGGCGGTATCTGCGGCAGCAGATTGGGGTTCAAGCCGTGAATCCCTTCCAGAATAATCAATTGCCCCGCGTCCAATTGAACAATATCCCCTGGTTCGCTCTTACCAGACTTGAAATTGTAATGGGGAATTTGCACGGCTTCCCCCGCGATCAACCGCTTCAAATGATCGTTCATCAACGGGCGGTTCAACGTATCCAGCGCCTCGTAATCGTATGCGCCGTTCTCGTCCTTGGGCGTCAATTCCCGGTCGACGAAGTAGTTGTCCATTTCCAGCGGGTATGGGGAAATGCCCTGAGCCAGCAATTGCACCGAGAGCCGTTTGGAAAAGGTGGTTTTCCCTGAAGAAGACGGTCCTGCAATCAAAACCACACGGATATTCTGGCGCCGTTGGGCAATTTGCCCCGCAATCTCAGCGATGCGCAGTTCGTGGAGCGCCTCCGCCACCAGAATGATCTCCCGCGTTCGCCCATCCTGAATCGCATCATTCAACGCCCCCACGCTTTCAATCCCCAGTTTGCCCAGCCAGTTTCCATACTGGCGAAAAGTGGACAACAACTTGGGATACGCGGGCATGCGCAGCAATTGATTGGGCGATTGCCGCCGCGGATAACGCAGTACAAAACCTTCCCCCATTTTTCGCAGTGCGAATACCGTCAAATAACCGGTGGAGGGCACCATGTATCCGTGATGATAATCACGATGTTCTCCCAAACGATATAAAACCAGGTGATCCTTCTGGCGGTAGTGCAGCAGCCGTACTTTATCTTCATGTCCCCGCGATTGGAAGTAAGCGATCGCTTCATCCAGGGGAACATTCTGGCGTTCGAAAGGCAGGTCTTGCACAACCAGATCGCGCATTTTTGCTTCCAACCGGTGAATTCCTGTCGCCTTTAACCCTCCGGGGATGCCAACGACCTGGCAGTAATATCCTCCGGATGCCACGGAATGATCGATCGTCAATTTTCCATCCGGGAACAATTCCTCGAACGCCACTTCGAGCAAAAACGTGATCGAGCGTCGATAAATTCTCGCCCCATCCGAGTCCGCCATCGTCACCGGACGAACCTGGGCATCCATCTCCAATGGATAAGTCAGCTCTCGCAATTCGCCGTTGACCACCGCGCCAACAATCAATGGTTGGTCTGGCTTTTGAATCGCCTGCAGAAATTTTCCAACCGGTGAATTACGCGGTCCCGAGAGCACTGTTCCATCAGGTAAATAGATTTCAATGGTCGTGCGCGCATATCGTTCACATTCAATTCCGTTTGCATTCATCATATCGTCAACCCCATTTGCCATAGATGCCCAATCATTTTATCACGATCCCCTGGTGGCACCATCCTCCACCCAATGGATGCATGCACGATTTAAGCCAGCATGGGGAGAGCCTGCTTCTGCCCTCCCCATGCTGAAAACGCCCAAAGATTCGATGATTTTTTACGGGATCATCAGCTGGATCTGTGCAAAATCATCCGCTGTCAATTGATCCACAGCCTTCTGGCTCGACGGGTAGGTGGAAAGCATGCTCTCCTGCGTCGGCTCGGTTCCTTCCGCCCAAACCAGATCAATGATCCGGGTATGGTTGGTATCCTTCGCCCCACCACCGAACCGCCACTGTTCCGCCGTCTCATTCACATCGCGAACGCGCCACACACCGGCAGCCGGATAACCCTCCTGACCCAACACTGCCGCTGCATAACCCCATGTGGCAGGATCACCTTCCCCGAAGACCGACTTCGGCACTCGCAGTGTGATTGTTTTGGTTGCCGGGTCGACAATGATCTTGTAATCCGCACCTGTCACCTGTTTGGGAGAGAGCGTCTCAGGATCCGGCGCCACGATTTGCGGTGTCCAACTTTCTGCCCAGATGGCGAAATCCCAGCCGTTGCCTTCCGTTAATGCTGCGTTGCGTCCCGGCATCAGCAGCCGCGCGCCTGTTCCCTTGCCTGGATCTTTATCGACGTAGACATCCAGCGTCTGTACCGAAAAGCCTTTACCTCCCGACCAGGGGTTCTCTATATCACCCGAGATGGTAAAGCGGAAGATGAGATCCTTGTCATCCACCCCCACCTTGAAGTTGGTCACATCGAAGACGCCCGGTTTGAAGACCGTATCGGTCGGATACGTGTATGTTCCGGGTCCCTTGTCGTCTCCGGCTGGGTCGGTCACATCCAGCAGATAAGTGATCATTGCCAGATCAGGCAGCACCAACTGACCCGGACCGCCTGTGGGCAGGCTTTGCAGGTCTCGCTCTCCAGAACTGATCACTGCCGCAAGCCGCAATTCGTCTCCAGCCTGAACCTCGCCCAGCGCGGTCAGTGGAATTGCCATTTCCAACACACTGTCGACTGCTTTGACGGTCATTACCGCATCACCCGCCGTCCATCCCGTAGGATTGGCGCTGTAGATGGTTCCCTTACCATCCGCCAGACTGACTTCCGCCAGTGTCGACGCTCCAAAACCGAGCAAATACGGCGTATCTTTGCCCTCACTCAAGCGGGTGGTGGAATTGGTTTGTTTCAGACGTGGCGAGAACACATAAACGACCACCTTCGCGTCCGCAATACTGCTCCAATCCTATTTGGCATCCACCTTCACATACAGATTGTTGGCGTCCACGCCAAAAGATACACCCGCTGCGACATCTTCAGAGCGCGCCTGGGCGCCGCCTGCGAAGGGATACACGCCAGCTTTCGCCCACTCATCGGTGCCTGACCTTCCGTCTATCACAGGAGTAAACAACCCGCTGAACGGTTGGCTGGTCTCCGCCACTTTTTCCGGAATAATCGGGACCTTGACGAATGCGGGAACCGGTTCTCCCAGTGATTCGTAGACTTTTGCCAGCAGTGCACGGTATCCTTCGTCGAAATACGAATCGTTACCCGAATCCTGATCAGCGCCATACCACCAGAACCAATCCGATCCTTCCGCCAGGTACATATAGTCCAGTGCCTGCGCCAGCGCTTCTTCCGAAGGCGCCTGTTTTTTCTTCAACGTATCGTAATCCGCCAGGAACTTGCGCACCTTGCCCAGATAATTCCATGCCTGCGTCTCTTCAGGCTCGCCAATCCAGGTATCGTAGTTCGCACTGAACCATGCGCC
>JBDKTF010000164.1:0-5518 GCA_039680295.1 Anaerolineaceae bacterium | reverse complement strand
TCAAAGCCGTGGCGCAGTTCGAAATGACCATTGTCGAAGGGCTGGGTCTGTTGAAAGTGGACTTTTTGGGTCTGGTCACGCTGACCATCATGGAGCGTGCCTGCGAACTGATCAAACAACGCCATGGCATCGACCTGAACCTGCACAATATTCCCACCGACGACGCCGAAACCTACGATTTCATCAGCAAGGGACACACGGCAGGCGTCTTCCAACTGGAAGGCACGGGCATGACCCGCTACATCGTGCAGATGAAGCCCAAGAATCTGGCGAACATCATCGCCATGGTGGCGCTCTACCGACCGGGTCCGTTGGAATTCATCCCCACCTATATCAAACGGATGCACGGCGAGGAAGAGGTGAGCTACCGCCACCCGGCGCTGGAGCATATTTTCAAAGAGACGTTCGGCATCCCAATTTATCAGGAACAGATCATGTTCGCGGCGATGGATATCGCCGGATACACCGCCTCTGAAGCAGACGACCTGCGCAAAGCCATTTCCAAGAAAAAGCAGGAAGCCATTCAAAAACACCGCAAGCGTTTCATCGAAGGCGCTGAAAAAGGCGGCATGGACCCTGCGATCGCCGGAGACATCTTCACCGATTGGGAAAACTTCGCCCGCTACGGTTTCAACAAATCGCACGCCGCCGATTACGGCACCATCTCCATCGAAACCGCTTACCTGAAATGCCATTACACGGTGGAATACATGACCGCCCTGCTGTCGTCTTCGAAAAACGAAGCCGACAAGGTGGCGCTGTATGCCGCCGATTCGCGCGCCATGGGCATCGATGTGCTTCCGCCGGATGTCAACGTTTCAGGATGGGATTTCACCATCGAAGATCTGCCAGACGGCAAGAGCGCCATTCGTTTTGGCATGGGCGCCGTCAAGAACGTGGGGCAGGCGCCGGTGGACGCCATTCAGTCGGCGCGCGCCGACGGTGGTCCTTTCCACGACCTGACCGATTTTGCCAATCGGGTGGATCTGCGTGTGGTGGGCAAACGCGCGCTGGAATCGCTGGCGCGCGTGGGCGCATTGGACCGTTTCGGTCCCCGCCTGTCCATTATCGAAGCCTTGGACCGCATCATGGGCGTCAGCGCGGCGCATTTCCGCGCCCTGCAAGCCGGGCAGATGACCCTTTTCGGCGGCAGCAGCGGTGTGGAAGAAGAGATCGTTCTGCCGCAAACCTCTCAACTGGACTGCCGCGAGCAGTTGGAATGGGAAAAAGAACTGCTTGGATTGTATGTGTCAGACCATCCCATTTCGCCCTACCTGCCGTATCTGCGCCAGAAAGCGACCCATTTCGCTGCGCAGCTTTCTGAAGTACCTTCCAAAGAGAAGGTGGTGGTCGGCGGTCTGGTGAGCGCCATGCGCAATTATCAGACCCGCACCGGTAAGCCCATGGGGTTTGCCACCCTGCAGGATGTGCAGGGCAATATCGAGCTGGTCGTCTTCCCCAAGACGTGGGAACACGCGCAGAACCTGCTGCAATTGAACGCCGTGGTATTGGTGGAAGGCAAGGTGGATAACGACGGCGGTGATCCCAAGGTACTGGTGGATAAAGTCATGGAAATTACGCAGGAACAGGCGCAAGCTGCTGCCGCCAACGGAGATTCGGGAGAAGATTTGAGCGAGACTGGTCTGCCAAAATCTGAAAAAGTGGTAGAATTCACGGAATTGTCTGGACGCCTGAACAATGCTCCTGACAGTGTGGACGACGCCCCCTGGGAAGATGAGTGGGCGTCGGATTTGAGTAATGAGCTGCCTCCGCCCCCGGATGACGGCTGGATGCCCCCGCCTGACGATATGGAATGGATGTCGGGCACGGCGGAACCTGCTCCACAAATGACACAACCGCAGCGCGTCAACGAACCAGCGCCCGCGCCCTACGGTGAAAAAACATCTCAAGCACCTTCACCCGCAGAACCCGTTCCCGCACCGCCACCGGCGCAGGAGCCTCCGCGCGCGCCAACGCCAAATGGTTTCAAAGCTTCACTTGTGGAAGCGGACGAAGAGGAACCACAGATGATCACAGTGGTTTTACGCAGCAGCGGCGACAAAGACAAAGATGTGCGCAAAATGCGCTGCATCCACGGTGCGCTGGTGTCCAATCCCGGCAAAGACCGGTTCCAGTTGGACGTGTATGAAAATGGAAAACGCTATTTTTTGGATTTCCCGAACGACACCACCCGTGTGACGCCGGAATTGATCAAAAAATTGATCAAACTGGCGGGAGAGGATCAGGTTCGAGTGGATCCAGTGAAAAATTAGATACTCTTCACCGAATAAGAAGGTTTTTATGCTAAACAGCAAGATATCAACCATTGGTGTGATGACTTCAGGGGGAGATGCTCCCGGTATGAACCCTGCCATTCGGGCAGTGGTGCGTTCCGGATTGGCTGCCGGGGTGCGCGTTCTTGGTATTGAAGACGGTTTCGAAGGGTTGATCCACGGCAATTTCCGCCCGATGGGTCCGCGCAACGTGGGCGGCATTTTACAGCGAGGCGGCACCATCTTGCAGACCCGCCGCAGTCTGGAATTTCAGGAACCCAAAGGACAGCGTGAAGCCATCCGACAGATGAACAACGCCGGAATCGACGGGCTGGTGATCATCGGCGGCGATGGATCCATGAACGGCGCACACGCACTGGCAAAGCAGGATATCCCGGTGGTGGGCATACCCGGCAGTATCGATAACGATATGTGGGGCACCGATATGGCAATCGGCGTGGACACCGCGCTGAACACCATAGTGGAAGCCGTCGACAAACTGCGCGACACGGCATCTTCGCACAGCCGCGCTTTTCTGGTGGAAACCATGGGACGTCACTGCGGTTATCTGGCAGTGGCGGCGGGAATTATCACCGGCGCAGAAATGGTGTTGATCCCCGAAGTTGAAACCCCCGTGGAAGATGTGGTTCATGCCGTTGAAGACGCTTACCGCCGCGGCAAAACTCACGCCATCGTGATTGTGGCAGAAGGCGCGAGCATCCACATCACCGATCTGGCAGCCCAGATGGACAGCCAGGATACGGGCTTCACGACCCGCGTCACCATTCTGGGACACATCCAGCGCGGCGGCAAACCCTCGGCGTTCGACCGTCTGCTGGCTTCGCGCATGGGCGCCAAAGCCGTGGAATTTTTGATGGACGGCGAAACGGATGTGATGACCGGCTTGAACGGACGCGAAATCGATCCGGTTCCGTTGGAACAGGTCATCAACAACAAGAGACAAATCAGCGAAGAATATCTGAAGATTGCCCGCGTACTGGCGCGTTGACATCTTTTAGAGCGATCCGCCCTCCGTCCAAACGACGGAGGGCTTTTTTCTTCTGTTCTGGTATACTATCTTTACGAGCCTGTTACCCATGCCTTCAGGAGAGTGCATTATGCCCGGTATCCAGATCGATATTCACCCCGCCTCGCACGTCACCACCGATGCGATCGGAAAACCCGGAGAGCGTGTGTTTTACCTTCAGGCAACCCAGCCTGAAAGCGCAGTGACCACCCTGCTGATCGAAAAGGCGCAGCTTCAATCGCTGGTAACAGGCATTCAGCAGTTCATGGATGAAATACACCAGGAATATCAAAACATTCCCGCCGACTCGGCGGAATTCGACGAAGATGCCATGCGCATTCAGACACCGGTGGACCCGCTTTTTCGTGTGGGCGAGATCGGTCTGGGATACGATTTCAGCGAGGATCTCATCGTGCTGCTGGCGCGGGAAAGTCAACTGGAAGGGCAAACTGTAGAAGATTTGAGCGTGGTGCGCGTCTGGTGTACGCGCTCACAGATTCGCGCGCTGGGCGCGTGGTCTATCATGCTGATCACCCGCGGGCGCCCCCTTTGCCCGCAGTGCGGCGAACCCATGGACCCCGAAGGGCATTTCTGCCCCAAAAAGAACGGGCACAAGCATTGATGGTTCACCATGGAAACGCCCCCTCCCCCGCTGGATTCCACCGCTGTGCTGGAGCTGCTCCAGTACGGTGAGCTGACGCTGCAGGGACAGTTCACTCACGGATCAAATTACACATTTTTGGGCAAAGTCGTCGGCGCGCAGGGCAGTGTGCGGGTGGTCTACAAACCCCGCCGCGGCGAACAACCGCTGTGGGATTTTCCCACCGGCACCCTCACCAGGCGCGAAGTGGCAGCTTATCTCTTCAGCGAACTACTGGGATGGAGTCTGGTGCCGCCTACCATCTACCGCCGCAAAGCGCCCGCCGGACCCGGTTCGCTCCAGGAATTTATTCCCTATGATCCGCAATATCATTATTTCAGCTTTACCGCCGAAGACCGCCAGCGTCTGCGCCCGGCAGCGCTCTTCGACCTGCTGATCAACAACGCCGACCGCAAGGGCAGCCATATTCTGGCAGACGCAAACGGACGTCTCTGGTTGATCGATCATGGGGTATGTTTTAATGTGGAAGACAAACTGCGCACGGTGATCTGGGATTTCGCCGGAGAGCCGTTCCCGGCAGACCTCGCCGCAGATGTGAAACGCGTTCTGCCGCGCCTGAGTGCCGGTGAAGATGGATTCACGGTGTTAAAGCCTTATCTGCGCGTCAGTGAAATCGGCGCGCTGGTTCGACGCGCCCGCAGGCTGCTGGACACGGGAGTCTATCCGCCGCCGCCCGAAGACCGGCGCGCCTTTCCCTACCCGCCGCTGTGATGCGCAGGGTTTCGGCTTATAATTAGAAAACCTGATCGTTTTTTATGCGACCCGGGGTTCGATTTTAATGACAGGAGAAGCGAATATGAAGCACACCGACCTGGCTTTAATGGGCTTTGGCAACGTAGGACAGGCGCTGGCGCGCCTGCTGCTGCGCAAGGAAACACTGCTGCGTGAAAATTATGGCATCACCTTTACCGTAACGGGCATCGCCACCGGAAGGCACGGCATCGCCATCAATCCAGATGGGATTGACCTCAACGCCGCCCTGGAGAGCGTGAAAGCTGGAAAAACCATCGCCTCCCTTTCGACCCTGCCAGCGCACGACAACATGGATTTCATCACCAAAGTACCCGCGGATGTGCTTTTCGAGGTTACGCCGGTGAATTACCAGACCGGTCAGCCCGCGCTGGACCACATGCGAGCGGCATTGAAACGCGGCATGCACGCCATCACCGCCAACAAGGGACCGGTGGTGCACGGCTACGAAGAGCTGACCATGCTGGCAGCCCACATGGGACGGCGTTTCATGTTCGAGTCCACCGTCATGGACGGCGCGCCCATTTTCTCCCTCTACCGCGAAACCATGCCCGCCGCCGACCTGAGCGGCTTCAAGGGCATCCTCAATTCCTGCACCAATTACATTCTGGGGCTGATGGACAGCGGCGACTCGTTTGATGCAGCCGTGGCAAAAGCGCAATCCATCGGCATGGCTGAAACCGATCCCTCCGGCGATATTGACGGTTGGGACGCCGCCATCAAAGTCGCGGCGTTGTGCACGGTGATCATGGGAACCCCCATCAAACCGCAAGATGTGGACCGCACCGGAATCCGCGGCATCACCGC
>JBDKTF010000387.1:0-3490 GCA_039680295.1 Anaerolineaceae bacterium | reverse complement strand
GCCAGAAATGTAACGACCACATCGGTTCGTGAACGGCTTTCATTGAGCAGGGTATGGAAAGAGATTGAGCCACCCTGGCGGATTGCTCCCACAATATAAGTGATTCGATCCCGAATCGTGACACGCGGTATGTTGACCACGTTATCCAGGAATGGTTTTTCCTGATCCAATGCAAATGCTGTGAGCGCAGCCTGCACCAACTCGGTCAGACCGATTCCGCTTAAATCGACCCGCCCTTCGACCTTCGGTGGAGGCGCAACCCGTTGATAAGTGCGCAACCCTGAGTCAAATCGATCTGTCAGCCAGCCCGCAACGCGCTTAAACTGTTTATAAATCAACAATTGTTGGGCAAGGGCTTCACCAGGATCTTCTTCGCCGGGTTCACGATCTGGAGGTCGCGGCAGCAATGCTTCTGATTTGATCTGGATCAGCTTGGCGGCAATCACCAGGAAAGCGGAGACTTCGGAGGCGCTGCGATCTTGCAGTTGATTCAAATATGCAAGATATTGATCTGTAACCTCAGCCAGAGCTAATTTGGTGATATCCAACTCAGCCTTTTCGATCAATTCCAAAAGGAGGTCCAACGGACCTTCATACACATTGGTGCTGATGTGATATCCTTCAGTTTGGTGTCCGGCTATGTCCAGAGTCATGCCCCTGATTATAGCAGGTGTTTAAATATCAGGAGCAGAATTTCTCATATTGAAGCCAATCCGGGTATAATTTACCTTATGGAAGAACTGAAATTAACCCACCTGGATGCTGAAGGGAAAGCCAGCATGGTTGATGTTGGCTGGAAACCCGATACCGAACGCATGGCTATTGCAGCCGGCGAAGTGACCATGAAACCGTCCACATTCGCGTTGATTCGTGACGGCGCCGTAAAAAAGGGCGATGTATTAACCGTGGCGCAGCTTGCGGGTATTATGGGCGCCAAGAAGACATCTGAATTGATCCCGCTCTGTCATCCCCTTTCGTTGACGCATATCGAAGTGAATTTGCACCTGGACGAATCACTACCGGGTATTCAAATCACCGCTACTGCACGCACGACAGGAAAAACCGGGGTGGAAATGGAAGCGCTGACCGCTGTCTCTGTGGCTGCGTTAACCGTCTATGACATGGCAAAAGCGGCAGAAAAAACGATGCATATTCAAAATATTCGCCTGTTGGAAAAGCACGGCGGCAAAAGTGGAGACATTGTCAATGAGTAAACCGGTTCGGGTATTGTTCTTTTCGATTTTGAAAGATATCACGGGTGTGCCCAATCTTGAAATGGATATGCCAGATGGGGCAACAGTACAAGGATTGAAGGATGCGCTTGTACAAAAGATTCCAGGGCTGCGAAATGCTCTGGATACCGCTGTTGTTTCCATCAATCTTGAATTCGCATTTGATGAAGACCCGCTGCCGGAAAAAGCAGAAGTGGCATTCTTTCCACCTGTCAGCGGTGGAAGCGAGTTTCCCACCATTACACTGGTTACCGAAGACGAGATCGAGATCAATGACCTGGTGGCGCAGATAACTCTGCCAACCACGGGTGCTGCATGCATTTTTACAGGTGTGGTACGGGGTGTTACAAAACGTGGCGATCCGCATGAAACAGTAAGGCTGGAATACGAAGCCTATGCCCCGATGGCAGAAGCAAAAATGAAACAGGTGGCAGATGAAATCCGGCAGAAGTATCCTGTGGTTGAAGGCATTGCCATTGTGCAGCGGGTTGGGCTCCTCTTACCCAAAGAACCAACAACTCTGGTCGCCTGTACCTCAGCACACCGCGATGACGGTGTCTTCGAAGCTGCCCGGTATGGAATTGACCGTTTGAAAGAGATCGTGCCTGTATGGAAAAAGGAAGTAGGACCCAATGGCGGCGCCTGGGTGGAAGGCAAATATCACCCCGGCAAGGAGGATTGATTGCCCCGCTTTGCCTGTGTCTCCTGCGGTTTTTCCTATCCAGAAGATGAATTACCTTATCTATGCCCACATTGTGGGCAGTTATTCGATCTTCTGGATCTTCAATATCTTCCTGAAACCAGAGATGAAGATCTGATTGGTATCTGGAAGTATTGGCATGGTTTTGGGCTTCCTTCTGAAATCCCCATGGTCAGTCTTGGAGAGGGAAACACCCCCCTGATATGGGATCAGGATGACGGCGATTCAATTGCTTTCAAACTGGAATATCTAAACCCCACCGGTTCTTATAAAGATCGGGGATCGGCTGTGTTGGTCAGTCAGTTACTTGCACGAGGAATCCCACTCGCCGTGGAGGATTCTTCGGGAAATGCAGGCGCCTCTTTTGCGGCATACGCAGGCAGAGCAGGTATCCACGCCCGAATATACGTCCCCGAAACGGCTTCAGGACCCAAACGGTCACAAATTGAAATGGTTGGGGCAGAATTAATTCGGGTGCCGGGACCGCGCAGTGAAGCCGCTCGGGCGGTTCGCGCAGCCGCCGCTGAGGGTATTCCATATGCCAGCCACGCTTATTTACCCTTTGGCATGACCGGTATTGCGACGATTGCGTTCGAGATTTATGAACAGATGGGATCCATGCCTGGAACGATCATTGCGCCTGTGGGACACGGCAGCCTGCTTCTGGCAATTATGCGCGGGTTTAAAGCCATCCAACAGACTGAGGGATCTGACCGACTGCCAATATTCGTAGGCGTTCAGGCAGCAGTATGCCCTCCAGTGGCGCTAAAATTTAGGGGTAGCGCAACCATACAGGATGCGGCTCCGAAATCTCTGGCTGAAGGTGTATTGGTGCAGAATCCGGTGCGAGGCGATGCCATTCTAAAAGAGTTTAGTTGCGCAGACGATGAAATCGTTACGGTCGATGAGTCAGAGATATTGTCTGCACGTGACGAACTGGCGCGACGCGGTTTTTACGTGGAACCCACATCCGCTTTGGTGTGGGCGGCATATCGATCAAGAAAAGGGAAGTATCCTGGACCGGTGGTAATGATTCTGACCGGATCCGGGTTTAAATTTAATGGATAGAGAACTATTGGAGCGCCAGCTACCTGACTGAGAGTTGGGTAGCTTGCGCTCCCGCAGTTCGCGGGAGGAAACATGCAACCAAATTCGAATTTCCTGAGGGTTGAGACACCTCAGGAATTGGCGACACGTTTAGGCTTGCCCATTACAGATTGGCGACTGTTGGGACGGGCATTGACCCATCGGTCGTATCGCAATGAGCATCCTGAAGCATTGGAAGACAATGAACGTCTTGAATTTTTGGGGGATGCGGTTTTAGACTTTATGGTTGGAGCGTGGTTATATAACCATTATCCAGAAATGCCGGAGGGGGATTTAACCCGAATGCGTTCGGCGCTGGTTCATACCGAGCAACTGGCAGAATTTGCACGGGATATTTCATTGGGGAATGCCATGCGTCTTGGGCATGGAGAAATCCAATCCGGTGGACGCACCCGGGATGCGCTTCTCTGCGATACCTTCGAAGCGGTGATTGGCGCGCTTTATCTTTGCG
>JBDKTF010000512.1:0-4562 GCA_039680295.1 Anaerolineaceae bacterium | reverse complement strand
ACCCGCAAACTCATGCTGGCTGCCATTGGAACTGCCTCGCTGGCGCAGGATGAATTGGAAGATTTCTTCAACCGCATGGTCGACCGCGGCGAAATTGCGGAAACAGATGCGCGTAAACTCATCCGCGAGGTGATGGATCGCCGTGAAAAGCTGGAAAAGGAAAAGCGTGCCCAGGATCAGAAGACGCACCCGGCGGCTGCCACCAAAGCCGACGTGGATGCTTTGACAGCGCGCATCGCTGATCTCACCCGCCAGATTGAGGAACTGAAGAAAGAAAAGAAAACCGAATGAGCCTCATCAAACGCTACGCCAATCGCAAACTGTACGACACAGAATCCCGCAGTTACGTGACCCTAGAAGATCTGGCGGAGAGTGTTCGGCGGGGAGACGAGGTGCGCGTGGTGGACCATGTTACCGGGGAAGATCTGACGGCGGTGACGTTGGGTCAGATCCTTTGCGAAGAGGAAAAGAAGATCGGCGGTTTGCTGCCTCAGGTGATGCTTACCCGCCTGATCCAGACGGGCAGCAGCACCATGGGCAGGCTGCACAACACCCTGCTGGATTGTTTGAACCCCGAGGATGTCTGGGGCGAGGAATTGCACCGCCGCATGGATGCCCTGGTTGCCGCGGATGAGATCAGCGCAGATGAGGCTGCGCGGTTGGTGGATTTGCTGCTGGCACAGGGCGCGGAACGCCTGGATGTGATCCTTGAAACCCATGCCGAAGCGTCTCCAGCGCCGGAGGAGGATGCTGCATCTTCAGAGGATGTTCAGCGCCTGCTTGACCAACTGGCTGCGCTCGAAAAAGAATTGAAAAACCTGAGCGGCGAATCATAAACGCAGCGCGCCAAACCATAACGAAAAAGGAGCGGATTCCCCTGTGGGGACCTCCGCTCCTTTGATCTTAATAAAGAGTCTGACTTACGGCATCAATGCCTGGTAGATCTGGTTGCCTACTGCCAGGTAGGCGATGCGGTTGGCGCTCACGTAAAACGCCGTGGCAGGCTGGTCGGGCAGCGGAACATCGGTGACAGACTGTGCGCGGTACTGGTTTTGCAGCTTGAGCTGCACGCTGAACAGATAAATGGAGCGGCTGTCGGGCGCCAGCAGGTAAAGCGAGGGCGTGGGCAGCGCCGTGGACACCACCTGACTGAAGATCGCATCTGGAAAAGCGACCGGGTTGGCGTCCCGTCCGGGACGGGAATCACCGTACGGAGCCGGGTCAGTGCAGCGGGTGGGTTCATAACCTGCCGGGCTGAAGGTGCACAGCGTGGCATGTCCATCGCCGTGCAGCAGGTACAGGTACTGGTTGTTGATGCCCACGTCGATGACATCAGTCATGGGAGGAATCTCATCGCCAAAGATCAAGCGCGGTGCTTCAGTGAATCCGTTGATCACGCCATCATAAATCCACACGGCGTTGACGCCCGGGTCCAGCACGTACAATTGATTCCCATCAATGGTAATGCTGGTGATCTTGCTCCAACCGGAATCAGGTGTGGTAAGCGTTGCCGATTGCGGATCGGCGTCAGCCGCGCAGTAGAGCACATTTCCGGTGGCATCGATGGCGAGAATATCCGCAGAGAAATCGTTGGAGCGCGGCATCGCGGTGATGTCTACCAATGGACCGATGATGAGATTGCCCGTCGATCCGGGACCGCACTGGAAATTCGGGTCCACCTCGTAGCCCTGTCCGGTGAGAACGGCGTGCAGCACCCTGCCCTGAACTGAATCGAGCAGGTACATATCGCTGGAGGTCGTCACGATCTGGCTGATTTTTACCGTCGGAGATAAACCGCCGACAATGGCGGTCTCATAATCCATGCGGCGGATATTTTCAAGGTCGTCGAGGTTGTCCTGCGCCTGAATGCGCAGGGTGCGGCTTTCATCTGTCACCCCGTTGGCGTCTGCCTGGTCGAGCAGGACGAGCGTCTGGCTCCATGCATCCCGCAGAACGGTGGGATCGGTGGTGTTTAACGTGGCTTGGGCAGCTTGCAGCGCCTGTAAATAATATGTCTTCGCCTGGCGTGAACGCCCAACCTCAAAATAGGCGGTGAGCGCGATGGTGACGATCACCAGTGGAACGGCAATCGCGACGACAATCATCTGACCTTTCGTCAGCAGGGGTTCGCTTTCTTTATGATCAGGCAGGATGCGGGAGATGAATGTTTTAAGCCCGCTGCTGCCCTGTTTCCCGGCTTTTCCGCCGGACCGCCAGAATTGCGCCAGTTTGCGCTCCCATTCCACCCGACTGCGGTGCTCGCGGGGAGGGCGCGCTGGTTTGCCCGGGAGGGGTTTCGCGGCAGGGTGTTCCACCACCGGTGCCGGTGGCGGCGTTTCAACGGCGGGCTGGGGCGCCGATTCTGCCTCAGGTTCTGGTTCGGGCGCTGCGGGTTCAGCCGATGGATTGGTCAGATTCCGGAACCGCTCCAGAGATGAAACGCTGATCCGCGGTGGGGTGGGGATTGCCGCATGTGCCGGGGTTCCCTCAGACGCGGAAGATGTGGTGGAACCTGCTGCCGCGGGCGGATTTTCCCAGGGGGCAGTTTCTTCTGCCGCAGACGGTTCGATTTCTCCTTCGGCGCTCTTCGGCGCAGGAAGAACGTCTTCTGTTGCGGCTTCATTCGCTTCCGCGGTCTCAACGGATGCAGTGGGCGCCGGATTTTCAGCCGGTTCCTCAACCGGCGGTGTTTCAGTGGACGGCGCTTCGACAGGTTCAGCTGGCGCTGCCGCAGCGGGCGTCTCTGCGTCTGGCACAGGCGCTTCTGATACGGCGGCGGGTGTTTCCGCGTGTGGCACAGGCGCTGCAGGTACGGCGGTGGGCGCGGGCGCAGGTTGAACAGCGGTGGGCGCTTCTGTGTGTGCCGGGGGTTCTTTCGTTTCGACCGGCGGCGGATTGATCCAATCTACGCGGTCAGGAGGGAAGTGCTGCATGCTGACTTTACCGGTGCCGTTTTGAAACTGGACCAGCCCGGCGCGTAAATTGCGCTGCGCCTGGTTCATTAAACGGCGGCGCAGTTGTTCAGTGGAGAGCACCGTGCTGCCAATCAGCGTCTTCTCGTTCCATGTGGTAGGTGGTTCTGCCGAAAAAGCCAGCCAATCGCCAGCTTCGATTTGTGATTGAAAATACCGCAGTGTGGTGGTGCGGCTTAATCCCAACCCTCGCCCCGCCAGTTGCGCTTCATAATAATGAAGCACCTGACCGCTGCCCAGCACAAAGGTGTGTGTGGGTCCGCTCTGGGCGATGGTCATGACCCCGCTGTGGATGGCGACGAAGGTAATCCACCCGATGGATTGTTTGCCCGATTGGGTATTTTTTAAATTGCGGTCGAGCAGGATCTGGTTCAAATCTTCGGCAGCGGCGCGTAATGCTGAAGTTACCGCCCCTGAACTGTTGAAAAATGTCTTTTCCAGACGTTCAAACAGGGGCTGGTATCCGGCGCTGGTGCCGGGGGCGCTGCCCAGCAGCGTCAGAAAAATGATCAGCGTGTCGCCGCTGCGTCCGCGTGCAGGGCGTCTCGGCGCCGTGGAGACGTACAATCCCGGCAGGTCGCTTTGTTCAATACCATCTTTGAAAAAAAGAGGATAAAGGTTGAGATCAAACACGGTCAATCCATTCTGGTTTCGTTTTGTGTTCGCTGAGATGATTATACTCGTAATGTCTGGAGGGAAGGTTCGATTTTTCTCACCACTCTTTAACCTTGGTTCTGAAAAAGTGCCTTTTCTTGCATTGCCCCATCCTGCAAAGTATAATGGCAGATGAATTCTTCAATGAGAAATGGGGAACCATGGACTTTTCGTGGATCAAGACAGAAGCAGAGATGGATCTTCTCTCAGGTGAGTGGAATCATCTGCTGGATGAGAGTGCAAGTCACGTGCCATTTTTGCGGCACGAGTATCTGATGAACTGGTGGAAGACCCGCGGCGGCGGCGAGTGGGGAGAAGATTCCCGGCTGGTCGTGATCACCGCGCGCGAAGAGGGTCAACTGGTGGGGGTGGCGCCGTTTTTCTGGACGTCCGATCATCTGGGCGAACCGGAGCTGATGCTGCTGGGCAGCGTGGAAATTTCTGATTATCTCGATCTGCTGGTCAGCCCGCAGAACCTGGATCGTTTTGTGACGGAACTGCTCGATACCCTTCCAAAACTTGACCTGCCGGAATGGAAGTCGCTCGATCTCTATAATTTGCTGGATAATTCTCCGACGCTGGATGCGCTGGAACGTGCGGCAGAGTCTCGCGGGTGGCAGTTCAGCCGCGAGCAATTGCAGCATTCTCCATACATCTCCCTCCCCGGTGATTGGGATGCGTATCTGGCGGGTATCGATAAAAAGCAGCGTCACGAAATTCGACGCAAGATGCGCCGCGCGGAAACCTGCGAAGATAAAGTGGAATGGTATTTTGCTCACGACGCCGACCGGATCACTGCTGAGGCAGAGGATTTCCTGCGGTTGATGGCAAATGACCCGGAGAAGGAAGCCTTTCTGACCCCGCTCATGCGCGAACACATGATTCGCACCATTCAATGCTCCTTCGAAGCAGATTGCCTGCAACTGGCGTTCCTGA
>JBDKTF010000604.1:0-2047 GCA_039680295.1 Anaerolineaceae bacterium | reverse complement strand
GCCCCTGCCAGATGGTTCACAGGCTGCGTTTGACCCCACCGGCATTGACCGGGTGGAATTTTTGGTGGCGCCCAACCCCGGCGAAGGATTGAACTCGCTTGCCAGAACCGCCTCGGGCGGCGAAACTTCCCGTCTGATGCTGGCGCTCAAGACCGTTCTGGCGCAGGCAGACGTTCTTTCCACCCTGATATTCGATGAAATCGATCAGGGCATTGGCGGGCGGGTGGGAACGACCGTGGGTGAAAAGCTCTGGCGTCTCTCGCGCGACCACCAGGTGATGTGCGTCACCCATCTGCCGCAATTAGCCGCCTTCGGCACGCAGCATTTTCGGGTGGCGAAAGAGGTGGAAGACGGGCGTACCCTTACCCAGGTGACGCTGCTCAACGATGCGCTTCGGCGGGAAGAGTTGGCGCAAATGCTCGGGGGCGTCAGCGACGCCAATTTGAATGCCGCCCGCGAACTGCTGGATACTGCGCGCCAGACCACCGGCAGCGATTAAATGCCCGTTCGTTGAAGATGCCTGATATTGATTAAACGGTTGGTTGATTAGACAATTCAAACCATTGGATTTATAATGGGAAGACCTTGCTGAAATGGTCAGCTGCTGCGTAAGCCGCAGGGGACTTACGCGAAAAGCCGGTGGTGATGGGGGAGCACTCTTCACTACCGGCTTTTTTGATTCAAATTAATCGGTGTTCAATTTTGCCACGGTCACCCCGTCACCGCCCTCATTTTCCATGCCCGGACCGAAGGACGAGACGTGCGGAGATTCCCGCAGCGCTTCGCGGACAACCTGCCTTAACTTGCCGGTGCCCTTGCCGTGGATGATGCGCACGAACGGCATTCCTGACAGGTAGGCGGATTCGAGGTAGCGGTCGAGGGCATCCAGCGCGTCTTCGGCGCGCTGCCCGCGCAGATCGAGCTCCATGCCGGGCGAAGCGTGGAAGATTTCACGCGGGGGTTCCGCAGCGGGCGCCGGGACAGCCGTCCGTTTGGACGGTTGAGGCTGGGGCTCCGGCTCGGGTTCGGGTTCTTCGCCCTTGCGTTGAATGTCTGCCAGCCGGGCGCGTACGCGCAGTGCCCCAAGCTGCACTTCCACTTCGCTTTCACCCAGGCTGGTGACCACACCCTCCATTTTCAACGAGCGCAGCCGCACCCGTTCACCCAGACGCAGCGCTCCGCGTGGCAGGGCGCGCGGGTGGTGCTTGCGTTCCACCGGCTGTTCAACCTTCTCCTGCAGAATATCCACTTTTTCTTCCAGCGGCTTGAGGGCGTCGACCGGCTGATGGGCGCGCGCCAGGGTACGGCGCACATCGTCCAGCTCTTTCTGCAGTTCCGCCAGTTGATCTTCAGCTTCGCGGCGCGCTTTTTCCAGAATGCTGCGTCGTTCATCGTCGGCTTTGTCGAGCTGGTGGGCGAGTTCTGCCCGTTTTTGCTCGGCTGCCTCGCGGGCTTTTTCGGCAGCCGCGCGGTCGCGGTGTGCCAGATCGCGCTGGTGGTGAATTTCAGCCAGCAGATCGTCGGCGCGCAGGTCTTTGGGGTTGATGGTGGCGCGCGCGGCGGTGACAATCTCCAACGGCAACCCCAACCGTTCCGCTATGGCGAGCGCATTCGACCGCCCCGGCAGACCGAGGGTCAGGTGGTAGGTGGGACGCAGCGTGCGCAGGTCGAATTCCATGCTGGCGTTGATCACACCCGGCGTGGAATGGGCGAAGGCTTTGAGTTCCGGGTAGTGCGTGGCGACCAGATTGGTGATGCTGCGTTCCAGCAGATCGCTGACAATGGCTCGCGCCAGCGCCGCGCCTTCCTGCGGATCGGTTCCGGCGCCCAGTTCGTCCAGCAGCACCAATGTGCGTGAATTGGCGAGCTTTAAGATGCGCACGATGTTGGTGATATGTCCCGAAAACGTCGAGAGCGATTGTTCGATGGACTGTTCATCGCCGATGTCGGCGTATACGTCTTCAAACAGACTGATTTCAGACCCCGACTGCACCGGGATGTGCAAGCCCGACTGCGCCATCAGCGTCATCAGCCCCACCGTTTTGAG
>JBDKTF010000289.1:0-1846 GCA_039680295.1 Anaerolineaceae bacterium | reverse complement strand
AAAGGTAAAAATGAGTGTGTACATGATCAGCAGCCTGCTGGCAGCCGTGGCTGGCATTATCCTCACAGCCCGCTTATGGTCTGCGCAGCCGAACAGCGGTACCGGACTGGAATTGGACGCCATCGCGGCAGCGGTTCTGGGCGGCACCTCGCTGGCAGGCGGCACCGGAAGCATTACGGGCACCATCGCCGGCGCATTTATCATTGGCGTGCTCTCGAATGGTTTGAATCTGCTGGAAGTGCCTTCTTACAGCCAACAGGTGGTCCAGGGCTTGGTGTTCATCTTTGCCGTGTTGCTGGACTACTTCCTCAAACGGCGAATGAAGGCATCTGTCTAAAATGGATTTTAATGGACAGGGATCAGAATTGGTTATCAGGCGCCTCTGAGGAGGCGCTTTTGATTGTGCAGCGATTCATCATACAAATTGCCTTACAAATCTCAAACATTTTTCGGATCCAATGAATTTGCATTCAGAACAAGCCTGTGTTACAATAATTCCCGCAGGCGGAGCACTCAGTCTGCGTAAGTGATAATAGGCATAAACAACCTCAAAGGTGCAGCCCCGGCTATATAGCCCTCGCCCATCCTTTGAGGTTGTTATATTAATCAGGAGAATTTTCTAATCATGCAATGGGTTCGTGACTACACCCCCCAACCATCTCGCAACCAGTTATATACCCGGGCATTGATCATCACCCTCGCAGGCAACGTCTTATTGGCGGGCAGCAAAGGAATCGTAGCGTATATCTCTGGATCGGCAGCAATCTATGCCGATGCAGCCAATTCCATTTCGGATGTCTTGTATTCCCTCTTGATGGTCCTGGGATTATACATGGCGCAGCGTCCGCCCGATCTTTCACACCCCCAGGGACACGCCCGCTTTGAACCCCTCGTGGGGCTGGCAGTGGCGATGTCCATGACCTACGCCGGGTTTGAAGCCGCGCGAAACGCCATTGAACGCCTGACAGCCGGAGGATTGGCTGTGGAGCCAGGCTTGCCGTCTTTGGTGTTGTTGGGCAGCGCCTTGATCAAACTGGTCATGTTCCTGCTGATCCGCAAGATCGCCAAGGAAGTGCAAAGCCCCACTCTCACCGTCACCGCTACAGACAACCTTTCGGATGTATTGACCTCAGTGGCGGCATTCGTGGGCGTCATGGGCTCTCAGATCAGCCACCTGCTTGATCCAATCGCCGGTCTGGTCGTGGCGGCGTGGATCTTCCGCAACGCTTTCAATGCTGCCAAAGAAAATATCCATTACCTCACCGGCGGCGGTGCAGATGATGATCTGCGCGAGCGAATCGTGCAAAAAGCCGCTTCTGTGCCGGGTGTGGCAAAAGTGCACCACATGATGACCGAATATGTGGGCGCCAAACTGGCTGTGGATATGCACATCAACTGCGACGGTAACATCAGCCTGAATGAAGCCCACTCCATTTCTGACCGGGTGATCGCCGCGGTGGAAAGCCTGCCCGAAATTGACCGGGCGTATGTGCACATCGAACCCAATGGCTGGGAAGATTCCGAGAATACGCCAGCCGGGTAAGCTCAAAACGGGGACTGAATCCCCTTACATAAAAAAGAAGGGACTGTCCTCAGAGATGAGGCAGTCCCTTCATTGTTAATCCCTGTGAAACGTTATGCGCTGAAGATAACGTACTGCTGGATGAAACGTTCCATATCTGCATAAAAGGCTGAAATATTTTCCGCTTTACGAAAACCGTGCCCTTCGCCTTCGTACACCCGGTAGATGTGCGGAACGCGGTTGGCGCGCATCAGCGCCAACATACTCTCAGACTGCGAAGGCGGACCCACTTTATCCTCGCTGCCCGGAAAGACCGCCACGGCG
>JBDKTF010000263.1:0-1845 GCA_039680295.1 Anaerolineaceae bacterium | reverse complement strand
CAATCTACTCAGTCCCGGAAGTTATTATATCCCTTATACATACCCAATCCTTTCGTCACTAACCTGGTTGGATTGGCGAACTTCACTCGGATTGCTGAACTCATTCACATTGGTCACTGTAGGGATCAGTACATGGCAAACTGGAGGAAAATACGGCTCCATACTTCTTGCATTAACTTCCCCATGTTTATGGATGCTCTTGTGGTTGGGACATCCTGAAGGCATTGTTCTACTTGGGGTAATGACAGGGCTTATCCCATTAACTTTCATCAAACCTACTGTGGCTTTCTGGAGTAATCTTCGAAACAAAAAATATATATTTTGGACTCTTATTGTTATCATCCTAGTTATTTTGATCTGGCCTGATTGGATTTTGACAAGTTTTTTCCGGAATACTGTTGGTGGTGAATGGACACATCCCGCGAATTTTGGGTGGTATGTTACCGGCTTTCCGATTGCAATTGTTGGAGGAATTCTTTTACTTGGAGCTGGGAATGATCCCTGGCTATTAATGTCAGCGGGATGTTTGTTAAGCCCATATTTGATGCCTTATCATATGGTCATTCTGCTTCCAGCAATAGGAAAAATTAATGGTTGGAAAAAAATATTCGTCTGGTTTCTTGGTTTGATTTTAGCACTAGGTGTAGGTCTGGGTGGTACAGCTAGATACTTAAATCTGCTTTTTCCTTTAGGAATCTATGGTTCAATTCAGACAGCACAATAGTATCGCGTGAATGTTAATCAATTATTGATTCTTATAAAATCACACAATCTAAAAATGATATTTCATTTTCCCAAGTCATAAATTAGAAGAACGCCACAAGTTAACATTGATCGTATTTCATCCGGTATAATGGGGGGCAGGAGTGCGCTGACCGGACGTATGCGTTTTGGCAGAGCATGACCACGAATGATATAATTCATCCGTACGATGATGGACAACCTTATGATGAAAAAACTCTTGACCTGTTGCGGTATTCTGTGCGCGTTGTTTGCCACTCTGGCGCTGGCGGTTCCGGCGCAAGCCACTGCCCCCAACCAGCAGATTGGCTATGAAACCCCCACCCCCGGCGCAGATGGGCGGATCATTTACATCGTGCAAGATCAGGATACCCTCATTCGTATTTCCCTGCTGACGGGCGTTTCGGTGGATACCCTTCGCCAGTTGAACAACCTGAAGGCGAACGATTCAATCGCCGTAGGGCAGGAACTGCTGCTCGCCACTGTGTCCCCCGAAAGCCTGACCCCCACGGTGGGACCTGCGCCCACCGCTACGTCCCTTTTGCCCACCCCCACGCCGTTCAACGGCACCGGTGAAATTTGCATGGTGCTGTACAGCGATGTGAACGGCAACGCCATTCGCGACGACGGCGAACCCCAGGTGGCGGGCGGTGCGGTCAGTCTGACCGACCGCATGGGCAAGGTATCACTGACCGGCGCCACCGTGGGCGGCGACGCCGATCCACTGTGCTTCACCGATCTGGCTGAAGGTGATTACAACATCAGCATGGGGGTACCGCAAGATTACAATCCCACCACCGCCATGAGTGCGGCGATCAAGCTGACCGCCGGTGACAAATCCACGCTGGATTTCGGTGTTCAATCCAGTTCTGCCGGGCAGACAGAATCGGGCGGCGGACGATCCACCCTGCTGGGCATTGTCGGCGGGCTGCTGCTGCTTGGGGGCGTGGGGTTGGGCGTCTATTTGTGGCGCTTCCGCAGATAATTTACTGAAATCATTCACGCAAACGATCCCCACGCGGGGATCGTTTTTTTATGTAGCAAATGGTTAGAAGACCCCTCACCGATCAGCCATAGCGTTCTTCTTTCCACACGTCTGCGTCG
>JBDKTF010000213.1:0-1780 GCA_039680295.1 Anaerolineaceae bacterium | reverse complement strand
GGTCGAATCCCCAGGGCAGGTTGTAGATCGCCGTATAAGTGAGCAGCCGGGCGTTTCCCTTCGGGTGGATCGGCTCGAATTCGCGGCTTTTACAATCCAGACAGCGGTCGTGAAATGGATAATGAACGCTGCCCCACTGTTTGCACACATAAGCGGTGATGGGAATTTCCGTTTTCATGCTTCTACCCTCTTCAGCACCAAAGCGACAACGTTGTTGCCGAAACCGCCGAAATTGATCGTGAACCCGGTTTTGGCGTTTTTCACCTGACGGTTTTCGGGCAGTTCATGCCGCAGTTGAAAGACAATATCTACCACCTGGGCGACGCCGGTTGCACCCACCGGATGACCGCGTGCCTTCAATCCACCGGAGACATTGATGGGAATCTGACCGCCCAGACGAGTTTTCCCTGCCGCAGCCGCCTTTCCACCTTCGCCCTTCTTGAAGAAGCCGACATGCTCGCTCTCGGCGATCTCCAGAATGGTGAAAGCATCGTGCAGCTCTGCCACATCGATGTCTCCCGGTTTGAGTTTCGCCATCTCAAATGCCTGCTGCGCTGCCAGTGTAACCGCTTTCAGATCGGTTGGATCTTCGCGTTCCTGCAGTGTGTGCGTATCGGTTGCCTGTCCGAAACCGGCGATCAGGATGGGAGTTTTGGGGAACTTTTTTGCCATTTCCAGCGGGCAGAGGACAACTGCCGCGGCGCCGTCGCTTACCGGGCAGAGATCGTACAGGTGCAGCGGATCGGCTGCAACGGGATTGTTCACCACGGCGTGCGGGCTGTCGAAAATGCCTTCGCGGTCCAGGGTCATCTCGTCATGGGCGTATGGTTTCAACGCGCCCATTTCCTGATTTTTTAGAGTGATTGCCAGCAGGTGTTCGCGAGTCACACCGTATTTTTCCATGTACAGGCGGGTGAACATGCCTGCCATGCCGGGCAGGGTAATGCCGTAGGGATACTCGACCTCAGGATGCGTCATGGTGGCGACAAAATCTGTGGCGCGCCATCCGGTCACCTCGCGCATTTTCTCCCCGCCAGCCACCAGCACGATGTCGTAATAACCTGAGGCGACTGCCAGCAGACCATTTTTAATCGCCGATGCCCCAGAAGCCGGACCGTTTTCGACCACATCCGCAGCGGCGGGCAGCAGGCTGAGCCGATCTACCAGTGCGCTGGCGATGGACGTCTGGTGCTGGAGGATGCCTGCGCCCATATTGCCAACATACACGGCGTTGACGGATTGATTCCCCAGACCGGCATCATCGAGGGCTTTCAATGATGCATAGGCGAGCATATCCATCAGGCTGTCTTCGTCGCGCCGCCCGAAGGGAATCATGCCGACCCCAATAATTGCTACGTCTCTCATGGTTTCACCTGCCTTTCAGACCAGCAATTCGCTCGCGGATGGTGGCGTCATCGGCATATTTGATGTCTGCCTCCGCTTCGTCAAGCAAATTTTGCGGGACGGGTCGTTCGCCGACGACCAGACGCGGTTTGGCGGCAAAGTAGATTTCGCGGGTCAGGCGGTATGAGTCGCCGCCGCCTAATTCGTGCGGGATGTTCGTCTTTTCCAGAGGATATTCGATCATCCAACGCCGGAAACCGATCGGGCTTTCGGCTACGATGAGAACCTCTTCCTGGTCCAGATATTCCATGTGATATTCCATTTTGGCAGCGAACAGGTGCGATCCGATGCGCAGCCCCCGGTCGATTGCCAGGGTGTGGTAACTCATGCCCACTTTTTCGTCGACCATGCGGCTGTTGACCACGCCCACCAGATA
>JBDKTF010000501.1:0-4577 GCA_039680295.1 Anaerolineaceae bacterium | reverse complement strand
ATCACGCCATTGCAGGCTGAGCTGGCGCAACGTGTGCCGATGGCGGATGATATCACGGAGGAGGCTGACTCCGGTGGTCATACCGATAACCGCCCTCTCGTTTGCGTGCTTCCTTCCATAATCACTCTGCGCGATCAGATTCAGGCGGTTCGGCAGTATGCAGAACCGGTTTGCATTGGCGCGGCGGGAGGCATCAGCACCCCTGAGGCGGCGTTGGCGGCTTACATGATGGGCGCTGCCTATGTTGTCACCGGTTCGGTAAACCAGGCATGTGTTGAATCGGGTGCATCGGAACCGGTGAAAGCGTTGCTGGCACAGGCTGCCAGCAACGATGTATCCATGGCGCCGGCGGCGGACATGTTCGAAATGGGTGTTCGGGTGCAGGTGCTCAAGCGAGGGACGTTCTTTCCGCAACGGGCGCAAAAATTATACGAGCTGTACACACGCCATGCATCCGTGGAGGAGATTCCAACGGAAGAACGTCAGAAACTGGAGAATCAGGTCTTCAAACGCCCGTTGGATGAAATCTGGCGCGAGACCGAAGACTTTTTCGCCAGAAGGGACCCCAAGCAGGTGGAACGTGCCCGTGCGGATGCGCACCTGAAAATGGCATTGATCTTCCGCTGGTATCTGGGACTTTCTTCGCGTTGGGCAGCCAGCGGCGAAAAGGGACGTGAAATGGATTATCAGATTTGGTGTGGACCGGCAATGGGATCGTTCAACGATTGGACGCGCGGCACATACCTGGAAACGCCTCAAAATCGACACGTGGCAGACGTATCCATGCAGCTATTGACCGGAGCAGCATATTTGATGCGCGTGCGGCTGGTGGAATTACACGGGGGGCGGCTGCCGATGAGCATGTCTGTCTATCGGGCGCAATCACCGCTGATTGAATAAATTACCGAATCTCAGGAAGCAATTATTGAAAAAGAGAGAAGAAATTTATTTCAAACCGAAACTCATCTCTCACGAAGACGCTGAAAGGCGTCTTTTGTGTTTTTGAACGCACGACGACGTTTTCGCGGATGGGCGTTAAAAGGATTTTGAATCGAAGAAATTTCCATTTAATAGTGTGTGATTTCACAAATTTGTTATACAATATAAAAGTTATTGAATTTAAGAAATAGGGGTGTTTTTCATTCTTTTAGGCATATCGGCAGTCTTTCGCTGATTATCCGGGAAACATTACCCACAAGTTCGCTTTACAACTGAATAGCTCTTGATCGCAGTCTGAACCATTCATGCCATGTGTTGTTGGCAGTCTACAAAGCAGTTTGATCAAACATGGAAGGAGCCTTATCCCATGGCTTCCCTGAAACGCAACCAACGTTTTGCTATTATCCTTGGATTATGCCTGCTTTTAACAACGGCGCTTGTATGGGTGCTGCTTCCAAACCAACCGGAAAAATCATCCAAAAAGGTTGTGCAGGAATCGTGGGATTTGATGCGCAAGGTGGGACAATATGATTTTTCGTCCACCGTGGAACAGGTCACCTATCCGGCGGCTGCGCTGGCAAATGTGGGGCAATCCAGCACCAAAGAGGTTTACCAGATCAGCGGGGAATCGGATGTAAAAAATGAGACTTTGAACATTCGTCTGTTCAAGAATCAAAGCAGTCTGCTGAATACAAAAGACGGCGTTGAGATTCAAATTGTGGGGGATAAGGCTACGGGGCGGGCGATTGGCGCTGCGGATTGGGAACCGCTGGAGAACGTGAGCCTGTCCTCTTTTTCCATGAGCAATGATGGTTCTTCATATCTGGCATCTGCGAAAAACGTCAAAGCCCAGGAAGAACAAACACTTGCACTCCCGCAGACAGATGGGAGTACTGTAAATGTCGCTGTAAAGAGTTACCGCTTTGATATTGATCCCGATATGTATGCAACCTATGTGCGGGATCAAATGGTTGCGGAACTGCAACGATCCGGCAAACTGCCGCTGGGAATGCAATTATCGGTTTCAGACCAATATCGCGAGATGGTCGCAAGCGGTGAGATCTGGATTAACGAACAGGGCGTGCCGGTTCGGATGATTGTCACCATGAAAATGCCGGAAGAAGAAAACGGCGACTATGTCGAAGCGACCATCACGTCAGATTATTTCAATCATCAGACGGATAATTTGATGGCAGCGCAGACCTTCCCTGCCCGAATGGCAGGCGCATTGGGTTTGCCAACCAGCAGCCGCGGGATGCGCGAACTGGCAATTGACCTGAGCGTATTTGCAGGCTGCGCGGTGCTCATGGTTTTGCTTCTGGCGTTTTCCAGCAAGAAAGTGGTTTATGCCTGTATTGCCGTTCTGGTGGTTGCTTCCATGTTGATTTCGCCTCTCTGGCAAAACGAAAGATCGGTCGTTTTTGCGAAAGAAATGAATGCGCAAAATGCTGAGACCAAGGCAAATCAAGCAGAAGCACAGGCAGATCAGGAAGCCCAGCAGGAAGAAACGGCGAATTCATGGGACGCGCACGCCAATCCATTGGAGAAGATTAAATCTGAGGTTGAATCCAGTCAACCTGCGGGAACCGATGCACAACTGCAACCGGTGACGTTGGCATCGACCTTTCGAAATATTTTGCAGTCTGCGCAGCTGAGCACAACGGGCGAAACGGATATCGACACCGATCAGGATGGGTTAACGGATGCCTATGAGAGCCAATCGGACATCACCGTGTTGAACCCAAACAAAGCGGATACAGATGATGATGGGCTTAATGACAATGTGGAGTTAAAGCTGAACCTCTTCCCCGGACAAAAGGATACAGACGGGGATGGCATTTGGGATTACGACGAAGTCCGTTCATTTTATTATGGCGATAAGGATTGGTATACCAATCCGGAAGAACGGGACACCGATATGGACGGGCAGATCGACGGCGCGGAATGCCCGGAACGAACCAATGGCGCCAATGGGATATGCCGCGACACGGATGGCGACCTAATCCCGGACGTATTCGATACGGATGACGATCAGGATGGGGTGCCGACCATCAATGATGAATCACCCTATGTGGTGTCTGACCTGACTTATTCGCAAACCAGCCCGCTTAAACTTTCGCTCTATGATTTAAACGCACAACCGGTATTTGTCAACTATCAATTGATCCCTACCAATGCGCAGCATTTGACGTATGCGATGAATGTTCTGGATTGGCCTTCAGGGGATACGGATGGGCAGGTTCAGCGAATTTCGGATACCACGTATGCCAGTACAATGACCGCTGCGCAGGTTACCGGAGACCCCCGTTCAAAATTTGGGGATATGCGCCTGATCCCAATGGTTGAAGTCAAGCTGACCGGCACGACTTATCCCCTGCCTCTGTCGCGGACTGTCTCGGTTGACGTGAACAGCGATGGATATACGGGCAGCTTTGAATTTTCCAGCAGTGATGGGAATCCGGGAAAGACACAAATTAAACTGATCACCGGGGCAATTTCTTCCCAGTCGCTTTACCTGGGCAGCGGTGATTGTGAGGATTTCACGAGCGCAAGTGCGCTGAGTCTCCAAAACGTCAACGATATCACGACTGTGGACAAGTCTCTGGGTGAGCTGGTCAGTGGTAATTATGTGCTTTTCATGAAAGACGCCTCAAGCGGCAGCATTAATTCGTGTTCATCGATCCCTGCCGTAGCGCATGGAAAAATGTCAGAGTATGTGATCGATTCCACCATTCTTAAGGCATACGGCGGCGCTGTCCGCAATGATGAGAATGGCGATGTATTGATTTATGTACCACTTTCGGTCGTCTACGACGAAACCGGCGGCAAACCGGTCGCGTTTTCCGCCAGGATCCCATATACCAACATTCATAATGGATTCTCCGATTCACAGCAAGAAGTTCGCGTTGTCTGGCTGTTGAATATGCTGACGGACGAGTGCAAAGCCATCCAGGAAGGCTATGACGAGACCGTTTCTGGCGCCTGGTGTAATGCCTCCATTCCTGAACGCTGGAATAAAGATGTATCGCGCGTCATCCACACTTATACGGAAGATTATTCGCTGGCAGGGCTATCGGTCGTCGAAGAAAACGGCACCGATATGGCGGTCATCTTTGAGAATCCTGCCACCGATACCGATCCCGAGTATGACGATCCATTGTGGGCAATTGCCAACGGATTGGAACGATCTTTTGTGGCTGGGCGTTCGACCGATGGACAAAGCCTGGACCTCAGCGTGGATGAAATTCGGCACCGCTTTGATCCGGATTACAACGCTGACATCACGGACATGAACAAGCTGTGGAGCTTCAGCAAGGACACCTTCCGGGTGGTGAAATACTCGTATGACACCTTCGATGGGATGTCCAATTTTATTGGTGAACAGGCAACAGCGCTTTTTGATACCTACTTCAATGTTCTTCCGGAGGCAAATCGTCCGGCGACAACCAACCTGTTGTTTGCCCGCGAGGTCAACCAACGTTCGATGTCATTGGGCGAATCTCAAACCGGATGCACTGCCAACGGATGCGTTGTGGATTTCGCAAACGCAAATCTGATCACCCAGGCAATGATCAATTGGGCGCCGTATCAACGCAACGGTGACGAATGGCAACCCTATGATCTGAACGAATATCTGG
>JBDKTF010000151.1:0-2298 GCA_039680295.1 Anaerolineaceae bacterium | reverse complement strand
TGGATCATTTTCCAACAGAAGATCGAGCAGATGAAGGGTTGGCTTTCCATGCGCTGCGAAGAAATCGCGGCACATGGCGCAGTAGGTCAGGTAATCCGTCTGGCTCTCGGCGATGCGGCGTTCGATCGCCTTATGCGCCAGTTGCGGATTTGCCAGCCACATATCACCGCCGTAACTGCAGCAGCTTGTTTTTTCCCGATTTTCGGGAAGCTCTTCAATGCGGTAGCCTGACTGTTGAACCAGTCGGCGTACGCTCTCATGAATTTGCGATTCGTGGCGGGTTGAGCATGGATCATGAATGGATACCACGCCTTTTCCGTTTTTGGCGGCGCTCTCGGGCAGACCGAATTGATCGAAAATTTCCCAGAGAGAAACGATTTCGATATCTGGTAAATTGTTCTTGAAAATTTGATAACAACTTGAACATGACAGAACAACTTTCGGCTTGCCCATCCGGGTATGCAGGGCGGATAGTTCTTCCAACGCCGATTGGAAGAGGTCCTTTTCCCCAGCCCAGTCGGCGGGGGCGCCGCAGCAGCGCAGCATCAACCCGACCGAAGGCAGGTGTTCCCTCAGATAGGCGTAAACCTGCTCGACCTGCTCGGGCGCTGACGCGCTCAACTGACAGCCGGGGAAGAAGAGATAGGCACTGGTGTCGGCGCCGGGTTGATGGCGCGCCACGGCGAAATGGTCGCTGTTGTTGAACTGCATGTCGCGCAGGGCAAAATCGTGCGCCGACGGCGGCATGTGCCTTTGCGTGACCATCGTCTGTCGGGCTTGTTTGCACAGCGCGCCCATATCCATGTTCGTGGGACAAATTTCTGCGCACTGACCGCACAGACTGCAAGAGTTGATCAACTTGTTCGCCAGACGGGTGCCCATCACAATCGAAAGATTGTTGTAAATCTGCCGGGCATATTTCTTGGGATATCCGCCAAATTCCGAGAGATATTCACACTTTTTGACACATTCAAGACATTCGCACTGCAAACAGCGTCCTGCTTCGGCAGTAGCTTCAGCGGGGGAATAGCCGTTGCCGCCAGACATCGGCGTGACCGGTAAAGCCGCGATTCCTTCCGTGTGGGTATAAAGGCAGCTCTCATACGCGCCTTCGTTCGCGCGCGACGCGGTCAGCGAAACCCGCTGCACATAGCGGTCGATCGAGATGGCTGCGCTGCGCCCCATGGACATTGCGGTGATGAATGAAACCGCATGGTCGGGGTTTATCATCTCACCCCCCGCGAAGATACCGTCCTGCGCGGTGGTGTAAGTGAGTGGGTCAACCGTCCCCAGTCCGGCGTCGCTTAAATTGAGCGAAGACTGTGATGTGGCGCCGGCGCCGATCGCCAGATAGACGGCATCGAAATCTCGCCGCAGTTCTCCCATCGTCACACTTCCTGATCTGACGGTTCCGCTCACGGGCGTATTCAACCGCGCTTCAGCGCCCATTTTCATGATCAGGTCAATTTCCGCGTCGATGATGGATCGGGGAAGGCGGCTCTCTGGTACGGATCGCAGTCTGCCGCCCAATGCGCCGGTCGCTTCGAAGATCACCACGGCATATCGCTTTTTTGCCAGGTCGAAAGCGGCGGTCAGACCGCTGATGCCTCCGCCCACAACGGCGATCCGCTGTTTACGCCGCGCAGCCGGATTGATTTTATCGAGATTGGGGTTTCCATAATCGACACAGGCGCGCTCCAGATCCGCGATGGCGATGGCTTCATTTCGGTTGCAAACCTTACGGCAGGGCTGGTCACAGACACGGCTGATGATGCCTGGAAAGGGGAGATTCTTTTTTAGAAGCTGGAAGCCTGTGGCGAAGCTGCCTTTGCTGATTTCAGAACAAACAGCACGAACATCCACATGCAGTGGGCAGGCTGCCGCACAGGGAGGAACACAATCCTGGACGCATTGCATTTCCAGGTCACGCAGCTCAATTTGGTCCATAGGAGTTCCTGAAAGAGAGATGATATTCACCTGACAGAGAATGTTCCGATTCTCCAATTCGTTCTTTAGTATAAGAAGAATTTTTCTTTGACACAATGGTCATTCGGAGCATTAGCGCATCGGTCAACTGACCCTTAAAAAATGGTCTACCTGACCCGCCGCGAAGGAACCAGATGCACGTTTTCCCGTGATCGTTTTTATCCTATGATGGGAGTGCTGTTTTGTGAAACCCCACACTTATCCCGAAGGGATCAGATCACAACTAAATATTTCCCCGTACTTTCTCTCACCCACCCATATTTTACTAACTTTAGTAAGGAGGAAGGATGCAAAAGAAAACATTCGTAATCA